>JAYSUQ010000255.1:0-3026 GCA_043718985.1 Bacteroidota bacterium
CGAAATTTTTAAAACCAAAGGTTGGGATTATCCACATTTGTGTGAAACCTATGAAAAAGCAATTAAAGTTTGCCGAGAGCAACACATACCTGTTTTAGTGCACGTTGAAGAAGTAACTCAGCCGCAAGGTCATAGCACATCTGGCTCACACGAACGATACAAATCTAAAGAACGCTTGCAATGGGAATTAGATTTTGATTGCGTTAAAAAAATGCGCGAATGGATTTTAGAAAATGCCTTGGCCGATGAAGCTACACTTGATGCAATTGAAGAAGAGTGTAAAAATAGCGTACGCGATGCCAAAACAGCCGCTTGGGCAGATTATTTAACTCCAATTAAAAATGAAGTTAACGAAGTATCTGCATTGTTTGATGAGTTAACAAAAACAAATAATGATTCAACTATTTTAACTTTAAAAACGGAATTAAACAGCATAAAAGAACCAAACCGAAAAGATATACATACCGCCGTTAAAAAAGTGTTACGTTTAATTATAAACGAAACTACCGATACTAAAAGTAAATTAGTAACTTGGTTGCATAACTCAACAATTGATAACACTGAGCGCTATAGTTCGCACTTAATGTCGCAATCAACTACTCAAGTTAAAAATGTAACGGCTGTAGCGCCAACTTATAACGAAATAAAGCCAGTTGATGGTAGAGAATTACTTAGAGAAAATTTTGATTACATATTAAATAAATATCCCGAAACATTAATTTTTGGTGAAGATTCGGGTAAAATTGGCGGTGTTAACCAAGGTTTAGAAGGCTTGCAAGTTAAATATGGCGAGCACAGAGTTTTTGATACAGGCATACGCGAAGCCACAATTATGGGGCAAGCCATTGGTTTATCAATGCGTGGCTTAAGGCCAATTGCCGAAATACAATACCTAGATTATTTATTATATGCTTTGCAAATAATGAGCGATGATTTAGCTACAGTGCAATGGCGAACAAAAGGAATGCAAAAAGCACCTGTTATTATTCGTACGCGCGGCCATCGTTTAGAAGGCGTATGGCATAGCGGTTCGCCAATGGCAATGATAATTAGCGCATGCCGAGGCATTAATGTTTGCGTACCTCGTAATATGACACAAGCAGCTGGTTTTTATAATTTATTATTGCAGGCTGATGAACCATCGTTAGTAATTGAACCATTAAATGGTTATCGTTTAAAAGAAAACTTACCAACTAATATTGGTGAATACACAGTGCAATTAGGAATTACCGAAACCCTAGCACAAGGCAGCGATGTAACTTTAGTAACCTACGGCTCATCTATTCGCATAGCACAAGATGCCATAAAACAATTAGCCGATTTTGGAATTTCGGTAGAGTTAATAGATGTACAAACATTATTGCCGTTTGATATTGATTGTAACATTGTTAAATCGTTACAAAAAACTAACCGAGTTGTATTTTTTGATGAAGATGTACCAGGAGGAGCAACAGCATATATGATGCAAGAAGTTATCGAAAAACAAGGCGGGTATAAATATTTAGATTCGAAACCAATTACAATTTCGGCTAAAGCACACAGGCCAGCTTATGGTACTGATGGCGATTATTTTAGTAAACCAAGCGTTGATGATGTGTTTGATGTTATTTACAATTTAATGTTAGAAGTTAATCCAACTAAGTATGTTAAAATATATTAATTTGTTTTAGCTTTATAAAATAAAAAAGCAATTGGCACTTTAATTGAATAACACAAATCCAATTTTAAAATTAAAAAAATGAACATACGTTTACCTTATATTTTAGCATTAACCCTTACATTAAGTGCAGGTGTTTTGTTTGCACAAGAAGCACCCGATAAAAAAGAAGAAAAAAAAATACAAGAAGTTGTAGTTATTGATGCCGAACCAACACCCCAAAAACCATTAGAGGATGGGTCTATACCTGCCGATACTGGAGCACCTTTACCAATGAATCAATCAGAAATTTTAAAGCGTGCAATTAATTATATTAAAATTGAGGATAAAAAATATAAAAAAACTAATGGTGTAAACTCAGGTAATAAAGCCGAATGCGTTATTGTTATAGCTTACAAACCAAAAGAATTAAACCCACAAGCCGAAGTAGAAGGAACATTTAGTATGCACGTTAGCATTGAAGCCAAACAAGGAAAATACCGCTACACTGTATCAAAATTTAACCACAATGCTAAAAAAGCCGATTTTAGTGGTGGCGATTTATATAATGAAGTGCCAAAATGTGGTAGTATGAAAGTATCGCCAGAGTTATGGAAAAAAATGAGAGGCGAATCGATGAAATATGTTTCACAAATTACAACTGATATTAAAGAAGCAATGAAACGATCGAGTTCAACTCCAATTGAGGAATCGGAAGAGTGGTAATTGTAACTAATTTAAGTAAAACATCCGCAATTAAACGGATGTTTTTTTTTGCTGTAAATAATAAAACGCTTACAATTAAAATAAACACACGCATAAATTTTTTATGAAAAACTTACATATTTATCATCAAAAACAAATTAATCAAATTACACGAAAACGAACTAACGAAACAAAATTAGGCGAAGATGTTTTTACTATTACCGATGAATTGAATTGGGAAATTGAATTAAAAAACAACGATTGTAAATTTGTTTTATTAGGAATACCCGAAGATATTGGTGTTAGAGCAAACTATGGGCGTGGTGGTGCTCACACAGCTTGGTTACCAGCCTTAGATAGTTTTTTGAGCCAGCAAAGTAACTCGTTTTTAAACGGAAAATTAATTTGTGTTTTAGGAAATGTAAATGTGAGTGATTTAATGGAGCAAGCAACCGATTTACACATTAAAACAAAAAGCGATGTTATTAAATTGCGCGAATTGGTATCAAAAATTGATGAGAGAGTAACCGACGTGATATCAAAAATTATATCAGCAAATAAAATCCCCATCATTATTGGTGGTGGTCACAATAACTCTTATCCCATTATTAAAGGGTGCTCGCAAGCCTTATCAAAAAAAATAAATGTAATTAATTGCGACCCTCATACCGATTTTAGACCATTA
>JAYSUQ010000256.1:0-8478 GCA_043718985.1 Bacteroidota bacterium
AGAAGATTTAAAACTTGTTTACGATGGTATAACTACAAAATATAATTATGTAGAGCCAACAACTGATGAGGCAAAAAAAACAACTTACATTAATAGCACAACCGAAGTAAATATTACTAAAGAACAATTAGAACTAATTAAAAGTAAAATTGGTGTAATACGCGAAAACATTGTAAATATTAAATCGTAATTATTGTTTGTAAACAATAATTAAAAAATATAAAATTGAAAAAATCATTAAAAATGAAAAAAAATAATATCATCGCTCTATTTGTTGTTGCTTTTTTAGGCTTATCTAACTTAGCGCAAGCTCAATGCGACTCTATTGCAAATTTATGCGCTAAGCACATTATTGCTCAATTTATATCTGATGGGCAATCGTACCGTTCGTTACTATTAAACTCGGAAGAAACAGCCGAATTTCACACCACTTTTTTTGGAGAAACAACTTACCGTTTAGCTGCTTGTAGCGGTAAAACAGATGGTAATTTAATTTTTAATATTAAAGATCAGGATGGGCATTTATTGTTTACAAATAAAAACTATGCAAATGCCCCATATTGGGATTTTAAAATTAAATCGACCTTAGAATGTACTATTGAAGCACAATTAGATGGCAATAAAAATGCTGGTTCGGGCTGTGCTGTTATATTAATAGGATTTAAACAAAAATAATTTAGCACTCATTAAAATGTTAATTTAGGATAAAGTAAGATTACTTTATCCTTTTTTTATTTAATTTAAAATGATAAAAAAAATCATATTACTATTAATCATTTTTGCACAAACAATTATTTTAGGTCAAACTAAATTAAGTTGTGATAATTTTACTTTAAAATTCGATTCGGTAACATTAACTGCACCAAATACAAAAATAGTTGCCGAAACAAGTACTCTTAAAACCAAAAACAACTACAGCATACAATACATAAAATACGAGCAAAAAAAATATTTAAAAATTACGGTTAAAGCCGTGTTAGAAAGTACTAGAAATGGCAGCTTGTATATTTACTCAAACAAACGGCAATATTATGTTAAACAAACTAATTTTTATTATTTAGATAAACAAAATGCGTATTTTTTAATAGAAATAAATTCAAACTACATAGCTACCATAAGAGATAATGCCATAACTAGTTTAGTATTTAGAGATACCGATACGTTTGAAATGCCAAAAACAGATTTAGAAAACATAAAAAAACAAGCCGATTGTTTTTACATACTAATTTCTAAAAAATAAAAAGGCTACAATTAAAATTTGCAGCCTTTTTTTATTTTCAAACTTTTAAATTCTTAAATTTTATACATCCAATTAAATTTATCTTGCACTTTACCCTTTCTTATACCTCGTAAGGTTTCATCAATTTTAGTAGAAAATGTTCTGGTTTCAACCGCTGGCAATTCGTAATGATTATCTTCAAAACCAATACCAATTATTTGTGCAATTGTTGCTGCGGTACCAACACCAAACACTTCTTTTAATAATCCTTTTTGGTGCGCGTCTATAATTTCGGCAATTGATACTTTTCGTTCTTCAACTACCATTCCCCAATCTCTGGCTAAAGCTAAAACACTTTTACGAGTTACGCCATCTAAAATAGTATCGCTAGTTGCTGGCGTTACAACAGTATTGTCAATTAAAAACACCAAATTCATTGTTCCCGATTCTTCAACATACGAATGCGTTTTAGCATCGGTCCAAATTACCTGTTGGTAGCCTTTTTGCTGAGCCAATTTAGTTGGATATAAACTGCGTCCATAATTTCCTGCTGCTTTAACATAGCCAACACCACCCTCAACAGCGCGTATAAATGTTTTTTCAACTAATACTTTAATCGGCTCTGAGTAATATTTACCGGCAGGGCAAGTTATAATTACAAATTTATACGTATCGCTTGCTTTAACACCAATGGCTTCGTCGGTTGCTATTAAAAACGGACGTATGTATAACGAACCAGCATCTGATGTTGGAACCCAAGCAGAGTCTAACTTTAATAATTCAGATAAACCTCCCATAAAAATTTCTTCGGGCACTTCGGGCATTGCCATTCGGATAGCCGATTTATTCATTCGAGCAAAATTATCTAAAGGCCTAAAAATACTCACTTCGTTAGCATCGTTTTTATACGCTTTCATCCCCTCAAAAATTGCTTGGCCGTAGTGTAATGCCGACATGGCATAACTCATTGGCATATCCTGATAAGGCTGTATATATGATTTTTGCCATTGCCCATCGGCATACTCTGCAATAAACATGTGGTCAGAAAAACACTTGCCAAACGGCACATTGTTTACATCGTACTCACCTACTCTACTCTCTTTAATTTTCTCTATTTTAATATCAGCTTTAGCTATCATATTATTTAATTATATGTAACAAATAAGCATAAAATAATTGAAAATAAAAACTAATTGGTCGATTATTTTTAACAACTAAACAGGTGTTTTTTTTTTGTAAAATTAGGTTATTAATGTATTTTCATTATTTTCGCATAACTTATTAACAATTTGAAGTTAGTTATAAATATCCTTTTTGTTGTATTGCTTTTTAGTTTTAAACTAAAAGCAGATGGAGAACCCATTAAAGATACCGTAAAACAAAAAATTATAGTAAACTTAACAAACAACGGCATCACCAAATTAAAATTAATTAAGTTTATTGATTCGGTTTTAGATTTAGAAACCATTAATGAGCGTGATTTTGAAATGATAAGTTACTACAATAGTATATTATCATCAACCGTTTTAAGCACGCCCATTTTAAAATTTAACACCTTACCTGCCACAAATTTTTATAATGATTTTGATGAAAGTACCGTTTTTCAAATTACACCAGAAACAGAATTTCCTGAATCGCAAATTATAAAAATAGAAAGTGATTCGCTTGGCGCTTACCATCATCCCAAAATAGGGCCTGTAAATTCTAACTTTGGCTGGAGAGATGGTCGAATGCACAAAGGCATTGATATTAATTTACATAAAGGCGAAGCTGTAGTTGCAGCGTTTGATGGGATGGTTAGAATTGCTCACGCTAAAGGCGCTTATGGCAACGTTGTAATTATAAGGCATTACAATGGCTTAGAAACCGTTTATGCGCACTTATCTAAAATAAAAGTAAAGCCAGGGCAAGTTGTAATGTCGGGGCAATTAATTGGCTTAGGTGGCAGTACAGGTCGTAGTAGTGGCCCTCATTTACATTTTGAAGTACGATTTAAAGGGCACGCCATTAATCCATCGTCGGTTATTTCGTTTACTGATAATAAAACGTTAAATGATTCGATTGTTATAAAAAAATCGCGGTATGGCATTTGTGCCTACCCTAGTAATGCAACCTTGCATACTATTGAGCGTGGCGATAATTGGTTTGAAGTTGCAAAACGTTATGGCTTATCGATGAAAGAATTGTGTTTACTAAACGGAACTACTAAGCGCTATTATTTAAAAATTGGGCAAAAAATTAGGGTAAGTTAAACGCCCAACCAATACACAAATTTAATTACTAAGGCTTTGTTTTTTTGAGTAAAATTATCTGAAACATAATTATCAGTATAAACAATAAATAAATCGCTCATTGGTTTAAACCGATACTGAAAACGAGCATTAATATTCACATTTTTTATTTGATTATTGTATTGAATAAACGTTGTGAAAAATAAATTTTTAGTAAATGATAGTTCTATTTTGGGGCCTATTAAATCTAAAAAAACTTTTTTAGATAAACTAGGTAATACAATTTCATCGTGCGTATAACTTGCCGTTACAATAGCATAAGGCTGTTTTCTAAAAACAATTTCGGCGTTATACGATAATTTTGTACCCGTAAAATAAGTGCCATAAGTTACACCTGCTGTTGCATTTAAAACTTTGCGCTGGTTGGTTTTAATTTTTATAACTCCATCGTTATAATTATACTCGCCAATTGGTAAGGCTGCATTACCAGCAAACGTTACATCGGTAGGATAAATTAACTTTGTGTAAATTTTATGGTAATCAAAAAATATACCCGATGTGTTTGTAAAATTAATATCCCAAGCTGCTTGCAAAAGCATATCGGTTGTTGTGTAATTTTTATTTGCATAATAATCTAAGTATAACTCGGGTCCCATTTTATTAATGATGGAATTTTTTGGATAGAAAAAATAATTTACGCTTGGCTCTAATCGCCAATAAGTTGTTTTAACACTCGCATTAGTAATATAGTTTGTTTGATTAATGCGAGGTGTAAAGCCCGTTTCGGCATTGTAATTTTTATTTACGTATTCGTGATTCCAATTTACGCTTACTTTTTGTGTGTTATAAGATAACCAACTTGCATGGGTAAGCGCATCACTATTAGTAGTATTTGATAACGAGTGGTGAAAAAATGCTTTGCCTTGCCATTTATTATTGTTGCTAATTAAATTATAATCGAGCCCAATTACTCTATTAAAATTAGTTGCGGATAACCTTGATGTATCTAATTGTTGGCGGTTAACAAGTATCATTGCAACGTTAGAGCGCTTAAACACATTGCGTTGCACAGCCGCTACAAAATAATTTTGGGCAAATGCTGTTGCATTATTTACAGTTGTTTTAGCTGTTTGAATATCCATAACACCAATGCGCCAATTTTTGTTTGGCTTTCCGCTTAAACGCATACCTGCAATTATTGGCACGGCATAGCCATTATTAAAACCTATACGCCGCGAAAAAAATGGGCGGATTTGCCTAAAACCAAAACCTGCAAATAAATCGCTGTTTTCTAAAAAAAACTGACGTTGCTCGGGATAAAATAAACTAAAGCGCGTTAGGTTGGTAATTTGCCTATCGGCTTCAACTTGCGAAAAATCGGGGTTAAACGTTAGGTCTAAATTTAATGATGAGGAGATGGCAATTTTAGCATCAGCACCAGCATTTGCTTCATAAATTGTAGGTGTTTTATTGGTAAAGTCTTTACTTACTTTACATATGCCATAAGGTATAATGGCAATGTTTGTTCCTGCTTTTTTGGGCAAGGTATCCCACATTAAATTGCCTGTAAAGGCCAACGATGAAATGTTGTACTGGCGAGGTACTTTGCACCAAGCCGAATTTTCGTTTCGTTTTAAATCGTTTCGAGAAAAATTAATTCCCCAATTATTAATATCGTTTTTGTAACGCAAAGTTTTAAATGGAATTTCCATTTCAAGTACCCAACAATTTTTATTGCGCTTAACAGCACTATACCATTTATTATCCCAATTAGTTGTAACGCCACTACCACCTCCTCCCGATATTAAGCCTTCGCGCTGAGCACCATAAGGATTAACGCCAAAACTAAAGCCGTTTTGTTTGTCAAAAAAAGGATCAATAGTTGCAACAAAACAATCGCTGGCGGGGTAGCTAAAATCGCGTTTTAACGATTGAATAACGTAATTGCCAGGTAACGAATCGTAACAAATAGCCGCTATAAAAATTGAGTTATTATTATAAGTAACAAAAGCCGTTGTTTTGGTTTGCGCCAAACATGTATCGTACGGAAAATTTTGCCAAAAATTTAATGCAGGTTCGGCTGTTTGCCAAATGGATTCGGTTAATTCGCCATCAACTGTAATTAATTGGTTTGTTTTGGCAATATGTAGTGTTTTATTGTTTTGAGAAAAAACAAAAACTGTAACTAAACATAAACACCATGTTAAATTATAATTCAATTTATTAATGAGATATAAAAACAATATTTTAATATAATTTGAAATAGAACTTTGAATTAAAATAAACTGGTTAAAAAAAATTAAAACGTTATTTCTTTCATCTGCAAAAACATTTCGTTAAAGCGAGTGCGCACACTTTCAATAAACACATCATTAATGTGTGTTTTTAAATTTTCGACTGATTTTACATCGTTGGTATAAAATTTAAAAGCTTGTTCCATTGGGCCTGCTTCAAATTTCACAATAAATTTATCATTCATCTGAAAAATTGAAATTGAAATTGAGGGGTGTGGTATCGAATCTATAATGCGCATAGTTAATCTTTTTCGAATGCTTTTTTAAAGTTTAATAAATTTTTTAAAACGCCTGTTGGTGTAGTTGCTCTATCGCCATCTTCGTGTATGCGCCCCAATATTGCTTTAGCTAATGCTATAAAGTGATATTTACCTGCTCGTTTTAACGCTTCTTCTGCTTTGTCGTCGCCACAAATAATATTAGCACTAGCTGCCCAATCAAACGCTTTTGCATCAATTAAAAATTTAAATGCCTTTGTATCGTCCCAAATACTATTAACATAAGCCGCTAAAACCATGTGCTTACCTTCTATTAAAAATTTAAATGCTTTTCTATCATCACGCACAGCATCAATTACGGCAATTAGCTCGCGGTAATCGTTATTAATTAACCAGTTAAATGCTTCAACATCGCCTTGTATGTGCCTACAAAGTTGCTCTATTGAGTATGTTGAATAGTGTTTCATTTTTTTAGTAATTAAACCTTAAATAAGATTTACAAAAGTAATATAATACTTAGAGTTATAATACTGCTTTAATTTTTTTAAACAAAAAAGGTTGTAGTTAATACCACAACCTTTTTTACCGTTGTTAAATTATTTATTGTATTACTAATTTACGTGTTACTTTTTCGTTTTTATAAGTAACATTAACAAAATAAATACCTGCATTTAATTTTACATCGTTAAACGGAATGGTATTAAAACCATTATCGAGTGCTAATGTTTTTGTAAAAACAGTTTTACCAGCAACATCGGTAATTGTCATGTTGGTTTTACCGCTTAACTCTTTCACGTCAATGTATAAATTAAATTCGCCTGTAGATGGGTTTGGTGCTATAACGTAATCAAAATGATTTAATACTGTTTCTTTTAATCCAACCGAACCATTTGTGTAACAAGGGAAAGTAGGATTTGCAATATAAGTCATCGTTGTAAAATCTATATAACAAGCATAGCGCACGCTATCAATAAAAGCATTACGATTACCTTGTAACGAATCTAAAAAATCGTTACGAGATATTTCCCAACTATCTGGTAAATCTTGAAAATGCCATTTTTTTAAGATATTTTGATCTTGTCCATAATTTATACTTCCACTAATTGGGTTACGAAATTTCCAGTTTTGAGCTACTCCGCTGGCATTATTTTGGGTGTTGTATGCCGTAGCCATATACATTACTGCGCGAGCAAAATCGCCTTTATGCTGGTTACGTGGTTCAAACACACTATTATTAGTTGCATTTAAGCCCCATTTGGCTTGCAAATATCCGCCAGTGTACGTTACGGGTTCGCCCATTGGGTAATTACTTCTCACTCCGTTTACATCATTTTGATTTGTTGGAAATAAATGATGTTGATCATTGTATTCTTTACGCTCAACATTATTTGGTGAGGCTCCGCTTCCATCGGCTGGGTTTGTTGGCATCCAGTTATGGCAATAGCTATGTTCACGACTCATGTAACCCCAAGCTAATGGCTCTGTGTATACATAGTTTTCGCTACTATAAACACATGTAATTACTTTGTCACCGTTGGCAGTATCGCGGGCTGTAAATAATTTAACCATCGTTTCATCGTAATTACCATAAAAAATAGATGTATGTGGGTAAATTAAGGCAGATAATGAGGTTAAAAAATTAGTATTGCTTGTATTTAGTGTACTGTATTCTGATGTTGGCATCATTGAGCCAGCTGCATTAAAGCCATTTACTAATGGCATTGTTGTGTTATAATTTGTAAAAGAACCCGAACCATTATAACTATAAATAGCTAATTGGTAAGGCTTGTTAGCATAAATATTACTAATACCTAAATTGGTACCGTTACTTGTATAAATTACTTTTGATGAACCAATTGCATCGCCAATTTTATAAAAAACACCATCTACTGGCATATCGGTAATGGTTGTTGACGATTCTTTTTTTAATATTAAATAGCCAGCCGGTGCACTAGTTGCAGCAACAAAACTAGCTGCCGCGCGGTACGATTTAAGGTTTGAAAACGATAACGCGGTTGGTTGATTTAATGGCTCTGTAGCTAAATTACCACCAACTCCATTTAAATTTATTACATAAGCTCCTTCGTTACTATCATCATTATTAATAGTTAATACTGCCGAGCGTGTGCCAGCAACCGATGGGTTAAATGATAATACTAATGGGGTGTTTGAGGCTGCATTAATAGTAGCTGGAGCAAGTGGCGATGTTACAGAAAAATCGGAAGCAGCAGGCCCACTAAATGCATAAGAACTGATGTTTAAGGCGCCTACAGTTCCTAAATTTTCGATGGTAAAATTAACTGCTGTTGGTGTGCCAACTGCCGAATTAAATAATGCAGAATTACCACCCGATAAAATTGTAGTTGTATTTTGCTTTACATTAATTTCGGCAGCTGTTACAACAGCGGCAGCAATATTAACTTCATCTAAACCAACATTATTGCCTGTTGCTTTTACTGCAAAAATCCATTTTAAATAGCGAGAATTTGAATTTGGTGTTACTGTGTAGTTAGTAA
>JAYSUQ010000257.1:0-27136 GCA_043718985.1 Bacteroidota bacterium
TGATTTTTGGAACAATAATTTATGTGTGCCAGTGGCTAATATTGTTCAAGACACAAGCATAAACCTAACAGATAAAAATAGATTTAATAGGCTGCATCAATACGCATGTAACCCCACTAATTTTTGGCCCCAAGTGCGTAATAAAATAACATTATTACCCAAAGCATTTAAACAAATACAACAAAGTGGCGAGCTAGTGTGGTGCGATAGTGTTGAGTTTGTAACCGATGTGCCAGGCAAAAACAACTCGCCAATGCTTAGCGGTGGAGGTTTAACAACAACAGCGTTAATAAATTTAATAAATAATGCAAAAACAAGTGTTGATATAAACTCACCTTATTTAATAACTACACCGCAAGGCGATAGCATTTTTAAGGCTGCTGTTAAGCGTGGGGTAAAAATAAGAATACTAACAAATAGTTTACTATCTAACGATAATTACGAAGCTTTTGCTGGTTATCAAAAATGCCGAAAAAACTTATTAAAAACAGGAATAGAAATTTATGAATTTAAGCCCGATGCAACCGAAAGGTTTAAAGTGCTAACAGGCGCATTGCAAAAAAAAATGAACTACACCCCAACATTTGGCTTGCATGCTAAAACAATGGTAATTGATGGTAATACCACGGTTATTGGCACTTTTAATTTAGACCCTCGAAGCGCTAATTTAAATACTGAATGCTTTGCTGTAATACATTCGGCTAAAGTTACACAGGGTGTTTTAAAAGGAATGGAGGTTGAATTTAAACCCGAAAACAGTTGGCGTACTACAGCAACTTTTAATCCCGATAACGAAGCGCCTTTAAAAAGTAGAGTTAATGCATTTGTAAAAAAACTTGTGCCAAACTCAATTTTATAATTTATGTTATAATTTATAATCTTATTTTAATTAAACTGTAAATGTTGTTTACAATTATCAAACAGATTTAAACACTTGTTTTTAGAACTCGTAATATCTATTATCTTTGACGACTATGGAAAAAAAAGTTCGTTTACGTTTTGCACCAAGCCCAACAGGTGGCTTGCATATGGGTGGTGTTCGCACTGCTTTATTTAGTTACTTATTTGCAAAAAAACATGGTGGCGATTTTGTTTTGCGCATTGAAGATACCGACCAAACACGTTATGTTAATGGTGCCGAAGAGTACATAATTAATGCCCTAAAATGGTGTGGTATTGAACCTAACGAAGGAGTTGGTTTTGGCGATGGCCCTTATGCACCATACCGCCAAAGCGAGCGCAAAGAATTAGGTATTTATAAAAAATATGCCGATAAATTAATTGAAACTGGAAATGCATATTATGCTTTTGATACCTCAGAAGAGATTGATGAAATGCGTAAACGTTTAGAGGCTGCAAAGGTTGTAGCGCCTCAATACAATGCAGTAACGCGCCAAAATATGCGCAATTCATTATCGCTTAGCGAAGATGAAGTTGCAAAATTATTAGCAGATAATGTGCCTTATGTTGTGCGCTTAAAAGTACCTCGAAACGAAGAAATTCGTTTTCATGATATTATTAGAGGTTGGATAACCGTAAACTCAACACAAGTAGACGATAAGGTATTGTTAAAATCAGATGGAATGCCTACCTACCATTTAGCGCATATTGTTGATGATATTGAAATGAAAATTACCCATGCTGTGCGTGGTGAGGAGTGGTTGCCGAGTGCCCCATCGCATGTTTTAATTTATAAATATTTAGGACTAGAATCGGAAATGCCATTGTTAGCACATTTACCATTAATATTAAAGCCCGACGGAAATGGTAAATTATCAAAACGAGATAAATCGGGATTGCCAATGTTTCCAATTAATTGGCACGATGAGCGAACTGGAGAAAGTTACGTAGGTTATCGCGAATCAGGATTTTCATCAGATGCGTTTATGAATATGCTAGCGTTATTGGGTTGGAACCCTGGAGATAACCGCGAAATTTTAACAAGACAAGAACAAATTAATGAATTTAGTTTTGAGCGTGTTAATAAATCGGGGGCAAAATTTGATCCCGAAAAAACAAAATGGTTTAACCAACAATATTTACGTATGCAAACAGATGAACAAATAGCAACATCTGTAATGCCTTTATTAGAAGCTAAAAATATTAAAAAAGACATTGTGTTTGTTACAGAGTTTTGTCGCTTAATAAAAGAAAAAGCACATTTTGTAAACGAATTTTACGACTTAGGGTCTTACTTTTTTATTGCTCCAATTGCGTTTGATGAAAAAGTAATGGCTAAAAAATGGAATGAAAAATCTAAACAAACATATACTAGGCTAACCGAAAAATTAGCTGCGTTAAATGTTTGGACAATTACATCAATACACGATTTATTTGGAGCGGTTGAGCCCGAATTAGGTAAAATAGATATGCAAGTTGTTCGTGTATTAACTACAGGCGTTGCTGGTGGCGCACAATTATTTGATATGTTAGCTTTATTAGGGAAAGAAGAAACAATAGCACGATTAAATAATGCCTTAGCTAAATTATAATTTAAAAAACAAATGGAATTATACTCTGACGAATACTTTATGCGTGAAGCATTAAAAGAAGCTCAAAAGGCTTTTGATGCTGATGAAGTACCCGTAGGGGCTATAATTGTTGCTAACAACGCCATTATTGCTCGCTCACACAACTACACCGAGCGATTAAATGATGTTACAGCACATGCCGAAATGCAGGCCATCACATCGGCAACTAACGCAATTGGAGGCAAGTATTTAAATGATTGCACCTTGTTTGTAACCCTCGAACCTTGTGTTATGTGCGCTGGAGCCTTGTATTGGAGCCACATTACTAAAATAGTTTACGGAGCAACCGATGTTAAAAAAGGATACACGGTAATTAACCAACCATTACTACATCCTAAAACAGCCGTTACTAAAGGTGTTTTAGAAAGCGAATGCGCTAAAATATTAACACAATTTTTTCAGAAAAAACGAAAATAAAAAAACACAACATCTATGAATATTGATTTAAAAAATAAAAATGCTATTGTTTGTGGTAGCACACAAGGTATAGGAAAAGCAATAGCTATTGAATTAGCAAACCTTGGTGCAAACGTAACGTTAATAGCTCGTAACGAAGAGGCGTTAAAACAAATAAAAGCCGATTTGCCAACACCAAATAACCAATTGCACGCTTATTTGTGTGTAGATTTTAGTAAGCCAGATGAGTTAAAAACCATTGTTGAAGCCTATTTACAACGCCAACCCATTGCACATATTTTAATAAATAATACAGGCGGCCCGCCATCTGGTCCAATAACAACAGCTAAACCCGAAGAGTTTTTATCGGCATTTAACAATCACTTAATTTGCAACCATATTTTAGCACAAGCTTGTGTTGAAGGCATGAAAAATGCAAAATACGGACGTATAATTAACATCATCTCAACATCTGTAAAACAGCCATTAGCAAATCTTGGCGTATCAAACACCATACGTGCCGCCGTTGCAAATTGGAGTAAAACATTAGCAGGCGAATTAGGTAAATTTAATATTACAGTAAACAATGTGCTACCAGGCGCTACAGCAACAGGCCGTTTGCAAACTATAATTCAAAACAAAGCAACAAAAACTGGCCACGGTTTAGATGAAATATCTAAAGAAATGATTGCCGAAATACCTATGGCGAGATTTGCCGACCCAACAGAAATTGCAAATGCTGTAGCCTTTTTAGCATCGCCCGCAGCATCATATATTAACGGTATTAACTTACCAGTTGATGGTGGACGAACCGCTTGCTTATAAGCAACACTTACTAACTTTTTATTGTGTTTAACTGCTTGTTTTTTAAACTCAATTAGTGTTTAAGAAATACCTTAAACTATTATATTTGTTTTACAAAAAATTACCAACTATAAATAACCTACAAAGTTTAGGTTAGGAATAACAAAAAACAAAAGCGCAAAAAATGAAAATTATTATACCAATGGCAGGCAAAGGTAAACGCATGCGGCCACACACCCTAACTGTTCCTAAACCTTTAATTAATGTTGCTGGCAAACCAATTGTGCAACGCTTAGTAGAAGATATTACCAAAGTGTGTGGCGAAAAAGTTGATGAAATTGCCTTTATTATTGGTAGTGATTTTGGAAAAGAAGTTGAAGATAATTTAATTAAAATTGCGCAAAGTCAGGGCGCAAAAGGCACTATTTGTTACCAAGATAAAGCCTTAGGAACGGCCCACGCAATTATGTGTGCTAAAGATAGTATATCAGGCAAAACCGTTGTAGCATTTGCCGATACGCTATTTAAAGCCGATTTTGTGATGGATACAAACCAAGAAGGTGTAATTTGGGTACAAGGCATTGAAGATCCTAGCCAATTTGGAGTTATTAAATTAAACGACGCTGGAGTAATTACCGATTTTATTGAAAAGCCAACAACTTTTGTAAGTAACCTTGCAATTATTGGCATTTATTATTTTAAAGATGGCGATAATCTTAAAAAAGAATTACAATATTTATTAGATAATAATATTACCGAAAAAGGCGAATTTCAGTTAACAAATGCCTTAGAAAACATGAAGCAAAAAGGCATTGCATTTACACCTGGTAAAGTTACCGAGTGGTTAGATTGCGGCAATAAAGATGCAACTGTATACACAAACCAACGGGTGTTAGAGTTTGAAAAAAACAACAAATTGCTTAAAGGACAAAATATAATTACTGAAAACAGCGTAATTATTGAGCCTTGTTACATTGGCACTAATGTTACAATCAAAAACACAATTGTTGGGCCGCATGTTTCAATCGGAAATGGTTGTAGTATTCAAAATTCTGTATTAACAAATAGTATTATACAGGCAAATACTAAGCTAACAAATACTATAGTTACTAATAGTATGATTGGCGAAGGTGCCGAAATTAAAGGTAAACCGCTTGATGTGAGTATGAGCGATTACACAACAATTAATTTTTAATAAACAATTTAAATAACCCAACTCATTCTAAATTGTTGCTATAGTAATACGTGAAATTTGCATTTAACTAAAAACATATTTTTAATTGTATTAATTGCATTATCAGTTTTTGTTACTGAATGCAAAACAACAAAAACGTTAAGCGAAAAAACAACAAAAACGTTTGAATTAACCGATCAGCAAGAAGCTAAGTTTGCTTTTTATTTTGTGAATGCTTGCTCGGCTCGTATGAAAAGCGATGTTGAAGTGGCCGAAAATTTATTTAAAGAATGTTTAAAAATTAACCCAACATCGGTCGCAGTTAAATACGAGTTAGGTAATATTTATCGCTTTAACGGCATGTACGATAACGCATTAAATTACGCTAAAGATTGTGCAAATCAAGACCCTAAAAATGAATGGTATCAATTATTGTTAATTGAATGTTTGCATAACAAACGTTTGTTTTCGCAATCGGCCGATGCCTATAATAAATTAATTAAAAATTACCCAAACCGACCCGATTTTTATGAAGGGCTTGCAGCCGAATACATGTATGCTGGTAGTTACGAAAAATCGTTTAAAACATATGATGAGCTCGAAAAAAAATTTGGCGAAAACGAAACTTTTACCCTCAATAAAGTAAAACTATTAAAGCAATTAAAAAAAACAAACGAAGCCGAAATTGAATTAAAAAAATTAATAGCAACAAACCCTAATGATGCCCGCTATTACACTTATTTAGCCGAGTTTTATCAAGAAAACAATCAAAACACTAAAGCGCTTGATACTTATAATGATGTTTTAAAACGTGAGCCAAATAACCCTATGGTGCATTTAGCCTTGGCCGAATATTATAAATCTCAAAACGATAAAGAAGGTTTTTTTAAAGAAATAAAAATAGCCTTTCAAAATCCCGACTTAGATACTGATACAAAACTAAAAGTATTAATATCGTACTATCAACTAACGCAAACCAGTACCGAATATTTGCCACAAGCATACGAGTTATGCGAAGTTGTTAATACAACACACCCAACAAGCGCCGAAGCGCATAGCATTTATGCTGATTTTTTGTATCGTGATAAAAAAACTAAAGAAGCAAAAGTTGAATATGAATTGGCTGTAAAATATGACAAGAGTAGTTTTTCTACCTGGAACCAATTATTGTTTTGCGAAGCTGAATTAAACAACTACCAATCGTTAGAGGTTAAAAGCAGTGAAGCTATGGAGTTATTTCCAAATCAAGCATCGGTTTTTTATTTTAATGGATTAGCTAATATTCAATTAAAAAACTACACAAAAGCAGTACAATCATTAAATGATGGCGTTGAGTTTGTTTACAATAACAACCAATTATTATTAGAGTTTTATTCGAACCTAGGAGATGCTTATAACGCCTTAAAAGAATACGAAAAAAGTGATAAGGCTTACGAAAACGGTTTAAAGGTTGACCCTGATAACAGTTTAATTTTAAACAATTACTCGTATTACTTATCGTTACGAAAACAAAATTTAGAAAAAGCAGAAAAATTTAGCAAACGCAGCAATGAATTAACTCCAAATAACCGTTCATATATTGATACGTATGGTTGGATTTTGTATCAGCTAGGTAAATATAAAGAAGCCGAAGAGTGGCTTGCACGAGCAGTAAAAATGGGTAATAAAAGTGCCATTGCCGAGCACTATGGCGATGTACTTTTTAAACTAAATAAAAAAGATGAAGCCCTGCAGTATTGGAAAGAAGCCAAAGTTGCAGGTGGTGGCTCCAATTTTTTAGATAAAAAAATAGCTGATAAAAAATTATACGATTAAATTATGAAGCAAAAATTACAAGCATTACCAAAATGGTTACTCGTTGTATCGGGCCTAATTGCTTTAATGGAAATTATGGTAAGTGTATCATTGTGCTTTGCCCCGCAATCGGTTTTAGAAACTGTTGATTTTAATGCAAAGGGAGTAAATTATGTAGTGTACATGTGGGCTGCAAGGCAATTTGCTCTTGGTTTTATTTTTGGTTTTGCAACTTTAAAAAAATCAATTCCTATGTTAACTATAGCATATGTTTTCTTTTTAGTAATGTTTATTGGCGATTTTTTTATTGGTATTATACAAAAAGAAAATTCACTAATTGTAGCTGCATTAGTAATGTGTGTTATTTCTTCGGCATTATTGTTTGTTATAAATAAAACTAACAATAGTATTAATAATTAACACAAACTGAGTGTAAACTATTAATGTAGGTGTATGTTATTTTATAATTATAATACTCAAATATTTTAACCCGCATTACATCAATGAAATTTATTAATCCAATATTTTAATCTTATATTTATTAGCAGAAATGATTTGCTAATATTGAAAAAACAGCATTTGTAAAAAAAATTTGACCAGCCCTCATTTAAAAAAAACAAATACAACTAGTAAATATACTTCTTGAAATACAACTAAAAAGTAAAAAAATTATACAGTAGCCTTTATAACAAACTTATGAAAAAAACAAAATTATCCATTTTAGTTATCTCATCTGCATTAGCACTTGTTGGTTGTTACAACAATAACTTTAAAGAGTTACACCCCGAGTCGCAAAAAGCATGTGATACAACCAATACTGTAAGTTATCAGGCTGATATAAAAGCTATTTTAGATGCTAATTGTACAAGCTGTCATAATGGTGGCGGCACGCCATCGTTGGTTGGTTATCAAAATGCTGTTAACTCTTACCCTGGCAATCAGTTATATAAATCAATATTAGCTGGCGCTTCAAATCCAATGCCTAAAGGCGCTCCAACATTATCGGCTGCCGATATTGCAAAAGTTAAACAATGGGTAGAAGGTTGCCAACCCAATGGCGCATTTTTTAACACTACCTGCGATACTTTAGTAGCAATGAGTTATTCGTTAAACGTGTTGCCAATATTAAGTGCAAATTGCACTAATGGTTGCCACAACGCAGTTGGTTATGGGCAATCATTATTAACACATGCCGATGTTGCAAACGATACATTTAATGTTGCTGTATCTGGGCCTCCTGTATCTTCATTAGTTAATAGTATAACTAAAAACATTCCAAGTGCACTAATGCCTTTAGGCAGAGCTCCATTATCGGCTTGCCAAATTGCTAAAATTAAGCGTTGGGTAAAAGAAGGTGCATTAAACAATTAAACTTTATTTATCGCATTAACCAAAAAAAATAAAATCATCATTAAATGAAAAACATATTTATAACCCTACTTACCCTACTAACCACTACCCAGTTGTTTTCGCAAAGTGCCGATGATTTATTAAACATGGTTGCCGAAACGCCTAAAAAAGAATACACTACTGCAACATTTAAAACAACACGTTTAATAAATTTTCATACTGTTGAAGTGTTAAGTAAACGTAGCTTAGATTTTAGAATATCGCATCGTTTTGGCGATTTTAATAGTGGAGCATATAACTCGTGGGGTATTGATGGCGGTGCAAACATTCGTTTATCGTTAGAGTATTGCCATGGCTCACGTTTAATGATGGGTATTGGCCGCACATCGGGCAAAAAAATAGCCGATGCTTTTTTAAAATACCGATTAATAAAACAAACTACAAAAGGTGGCGGCATGCCATTTAGTGTTACATTATTTAGTAGCGTGTACCACACTTTTTTACGAGTACCACCTGTTGATGGTAATGCATACTACCAAACAATTTCCGATAGGTTATCGTATTGCAATCAAATTATGATTGGCCGTAAATTTAACTCTCGTTTTTCGTTTCAATTAACAGGTGCAATGGTGCATGTTAATTTAGTTAAAAACATTACTGATAAAAATGATTGTTTTGTGGTTGGTGGTGTTACCCGTTTTAAATTTGCCAAGCGTCAAGCAATTACTGTTGAGTATGGCTATCGTTTAAACAAGTACAGTAACGATAAATTATACGATAGTTTTGGTATTGGTTACGATTTAGAAACAGGCGGACACGTTTTTCAAATACATTTAACTAACTCGTTTGGTTTAACCGAAGACCAGTATTTTATGTACACTAACACCAGTTGGGAAAACTGGGGAATTCGTTTAGGCTTTAACATATCGCGCGTGTTTAGCATGCAAGGCAAACATAAAGCCGAGTAAAACATTAACATAACTTGTGATATAAGTTATAAAAAAATTGAAAACAAGAATAGTATTTGTATAATAAGTAACAATTAAAAATTAAGTACCATGAAAAACACATTAGCATTAGGATTATTGGCATTAGGCTTAAACGGATTTTCGCAAATTTATGTAGGCGAAAAATGTAAAATTACTTTTTTTAGTACTACGCCAATGGAAAACATTGATGCTACTAACACCGTAACAAAACCAGTGTTTAATGCCAAAACGGGCGATTTTGCAATTAAAGCGTCGCAAAATGCTTTTAAATTTAAATCGGCTTTTATGGAAGAACACTATAACGAAAACTATGTAGAGTCAGAAAAATTTCCGTACGCAACATTTAAAGGTAAAGTTAAAGAAACAATAGATTACAGTAAAGATGGTGTACATAAAATTACAATGGTAGGTACGCTAGATATGCACGGCGTTGAATTACCTCGTACGATTGATGGAACAATAACTATTAAAGGCGCTTTGGTTATAATGGAATCTAAGTTTGATGTTAAAGTTGCTGATCACAAAATTAAAGTACCATCGTTATACGTTGAAAAAATTGCAGAAAACGTACAGGTATCTTTTAATGCAGAAATGGCCTTGTTTAAAAAATAAATAACCAATGCCAAATACACGTACTAATTTAATAAATCAAAAAACCATTCGGTAATACGAATGGTTTTTTTATGACCCCATAAAAATGAAAATAACTTTAATTCTTTTTTATTTATTTGCAATAACACTTGGCGGGTTTTCTCAAACATTAATTGATGACTATAAAGAATGTGCCGTAGAAAAGTACAACCAAAAAGATTATGAAGGCTCCATTTATTATTTTAATAAAATGATAGCCTTAAACCCAAAAGTTTATATTCATTATTTTGATAGAGCTATGGTAAAAGAAGTAATGGAAGATTACACGGGAGGTATTGAAGATATGGATTTAGCAATAGCTATTGACTCCAGTGTAGCCGATCCGTTTTTTTTACGCGCCATTTTAAAAGACAAAAACAAAGATTTTAATGGGGCTTTAAATGATTATAACAAAACCATTAAAATGGAAGATGAGAATGCCGATGCACATTACTATAAAGGAATTATTATTGCTAATAATTTAAATTATAAAGACGCATTACTAGAGTTTAACAAAACACTAACAATTAACCCAACCCACGATAAAGCATACGGTACAAGGGCAGCGTTACAAACAAAATTAAAAAACTACACTACTGCATTAACCGATTACGCAAAAGCCATTGAGCTTGATGCAACAAATATTAACTTATATTACGAGCGAGCAACTGTAAATTTTAAATTAGGCGAAAAGGAAAATGCATGTTTGGATATTAAAAAATATAAAGCATTGGGGGGAACTCAAACACACTGCGATTATATTTGCAATTAAAAACACACTATATTAAAATTTAGTTGCAAAACGTTAGTTGTGTATTTACACAACTATTTGTTTTTTCAGTTTTTTTAAATTAAGATAATGCCATTTAACTAACAATAATTTAAGCCTTTTAATGGCTAATTCTACTTAAAATTTTAGCTAAATATCGGCATCGTTTTTTTTCATTTCTAAAATGTCAACAATCAGTTACCTTCGTTAACGCCATTTTAGTATGCAGTACTTTAAGTTTAAACAAGTTGTAGCTGCAAAACGTTATGTATTAGGTTGTTGTAATTTAGTTCAATTTTTTTTTTCTTGACACAGCTCAACTAAAACACCGTTTGTGCTTTTTGGGTGTAAAAAGAAAATCAATTTATTATCGGCGCCGTGTTTTGGCACTGTATTAAGCACTTCAAAACCTTCTAATTTTAAACGTTCCATTTCATTATATATATCATCTACTTCGTATGCTATATGATGTATGCCTTCGCCTTTTTTATCAATAAATTTTGCAATTGCACTGTCTTCGTTCGTAGCCTCTAGTAATTCAATTTTAGTATCGCCTAACAAAAAAAACGATGTGTTAACGCCTTCACTTTCTACGCTTTCCACTTTATAATATTCTTTACCAAATAATTTTTTAAATAAATCATTTGAGCTACTTAAACTTTTAACGGCAATGCCAATGTGTTCTATTTTTTTAATCATTTTTTTTAAATTTTATCGCCAGTAAATACCCTAAATAACAAGCTGAAAAATACGCACAAGTGCTTGCGCTTATAAACCAAATGGGGTGTTTAAACATAGTTAAATTTACAATACCTAAAACAGTAATAATACACCCTAAAATTAGTGTAAGAGTCAATTTATTTTGTTTTGCAATCATGCTAGTAATAAACCCGCCCACTAAACTTCCAAAAAATGCCGATGATAATAAATATATAATTACCCACATTGGCATATGGCTAACAAAAGCTTGCATAACATCAGGCTCCATAATATTTGCAGGTGGTGGGTAAAGTGTGTGTCCGTATGTTTCAATACCTAACATAACTACACAGGTTGCTATAAACCCTACTATTATTGCTAAAATTTTATTAATCATAATTTTTAATTTTCAGTAAAAATACCACTATTTTTGTATTTGCTTAAAGCCGATAAAACTCTATATTTGTAATCTAAAATTTATAACAATGACACAAGTATTTATATTAGGCATTTTAGGAGGATTAGGCGCTCCAGAAATCATCATCATTTTAGTAATTGTTTTATTAATGTTTGGAGGTAAAAAAATTCCAGAATTAATGAAAGGATTAGGCCGTGGCGTAAAAGATTTTAAAGAAGCATCTAAAGGCGAAACACCAACTGACGAAGAAAAAAAATAATTTTTATTTTAATTATTCATTAAAAAGCGTCTTTCTATCGATTGGCGCTTTTATTATTTAATACATAAACCGTGTACACTTATTCAAACATCAAAAATCTTAAAGAAGATTTAGTTTCAAAAAAAACAACTTGTCTTCAATTGGTTAATCAATCAATACAGGCTATTGAAAGCAAAAAACAACTTAATGCTTTTTTAGAAGTTTTTAACGAATCGGCTTTAGCGCAAGCAAAATTGGTTGACGAAAAAATAAGTAATAATACTGCAGGCAAATTAGCTGGTGTTATTGTTGGCATTAAAGATAACATTTGTTACAAAGGTCATAAGGTATCTTGCGCATCAAAAATTTTAGAAGGCTTTGAGTCTCTTTATTCATCAACAGTTGTTGAGCGTTTATTGGCACAAGACGCGATTATTATTGGCCGCTTAAATTGCGATGAATTTGCAATGGGTAGTAGTAACGAAAACTCGGCCTTTGGAAAAGTATTAAATCCATTAAACGAAAAAATGGTACCTGGTGGTTCATCGGGCGGCTCGGCAGTTGCAGTGGCTGCAAATTTATGCCACGTTGCATTAGGTTCAGATACGGGAGGCTCTATTCGCCAACCCGCATCGTTTACTGGCACTGTTGGTTTAAAGCCAACTTATGGTAGGGTTTCGCGTTGGGGCTTGGCTGCATACGCATCTTCTTTTGATCAAATAGGGCCAATAACAAAAAACATTAATGATGCCGCTTTGTTATTGCAAATTATAGCTGGTGCCGATGATTACGATACTACTGCTTCGCAAAAAAAAGTAGGTTGTTATGAAAACGATTTATCAGAAAAAAAACAGTTTAAAATTGCTTACTTAAAACAAGGGATAGAATCGACTGGTTTGGATGTTGAAGTTAAAGCGCAAACGTTACTAATTTTAGATAAATTAAAAACTAAGGGGCATACCGTTACAGCTGTCGATTTTCCGTTGCTCGATTTTTTGGTGCCAACTTATTATGTATTAACAACAGCCGAGGCCTCATCAAACTTATCGCGATATGATGGTGTGCATTTTGGTTACCGTAGCCCTAATGCTACCGATTTAGAAAGCACCTATAAAAAAACACGTAGCGAAGGTTTTGGCAAGGAAGTAAAACGCCGTATAATGTTAGGCACTTTTGTGTTAAGTGCAGGCTATTATGATGCGTATTATAGTAAGGCACAAAAGGTAAGGCAATTAATTAGGTTAAAAACGCGCGAAATTTTATCTCAGTACGATTTTATTGTAACGCCATCAACGCCAAGTACAGCCTTTGAATTTGGAAAGAATAGCGATGACCCAATTAAAATGTATTTAGAAGATATTTACACCGTGCAAGCAAACATTGTTGGTTGCCCAGCTATATCGGTGCCAAACGGACTACATAGTAACGGATTACCAATTGGCATTCAGTTTATGGGTAGAGATTTTTGTGAGGGAGATTTATTAAACATAGCAAATCAAATTTAAGCAGTATTAAAAATTGTTACGTAACTACATATTATTTTAAAAATATTAAGCCCAACAAAAAATGGAAATAACAATAGATAGCGTAATAGATGCACTAAAATATGTAGATGATCCAGATCTTAAAAAAGATTTAGTAACTCTTGGTATGATTAAAGATGTTGTAGTAGATGGAAAAAACGTAGCGTTTACAGTTGTGTTAACAACACCCGCTTGCCCAATGAAGGATATGATACACAATGCTTGCATTAATGCTATTAAACATTATGTAGATAAAGATGCAGTTGTTAATGTTACGATGACGGCAAATGTAACATCTACTCGCGATAAAGATATTGGAACTTTATCGCAAGTAAAAAATATTATTGCTGTAGCATCTGGTAAAGGTGGCGTTGGCAAATCTACCATATCGGCAAACTTAGCGGTGGCACTTGCAAAACAAGGAGCAAAGGTAGGCTTGGTTGATGCCGATATTTATGGGCCATCGCAAACCATTATGTTTGATGTGCAAAATGAAATGCCTGCAAAAGGTGAATATGATGGCAAGCCAAAAATGAAACCTGTTGAAAGTTATGGCGTAAAATTAAATTCGGTTGGCTTTATGGCAGGCCCCGATCAGGTAATTGCATTGCGAGGGCCAATGGCATCAAAGGCATTAACACAATTATTTACCGATACGGCTTGGGGCCAATTAGATTATTTAATTGTTGATTTGCCTCCTGGCACAGGCGATATACAAATTACCTTATGCAGCACTATACCTATTACAGGTGCAGTAATTGTTAGCACACCACAACAGGTTGCTTTGGCCGATGCACGAAAAGGAATTGCGTTGTTTAAATTGCCAGCACTAAACGTACCAGTTTTAGGCATTGTAGAAAACATGGCATACTTTACTCCCGAAGAATTACCTGAAAATAAATATTATATTTTTGGAAAAGATGGCGCTAAAAATTTAGCCGAAGAAATGGATTTGCCTTTATTAGCACAAATACCTTTGGTGCAAAGTATAAGAGAATCTGGTGATGCAGGCCGCCCAGCAATTTTACAAGAAACCACACCGCAAGCCTTAGCTTTTAGAGAAATGGCACAAAACATTGCCCAACAAGTAGCAATATTAAATGCTAATAAAACTAAAGATAAGTTGACTGCTATTTAATGCATATTAAAGTAATATTACTTTAATATGCACGTAATTTGTATTAATCATTCAATTTTAAAACTGCCATAAATGCACTTTGTGGTATTTCAACATTACCAACCGATTTCATTCGTTTTTTACCTTCTTTTTGTTTTTCGAGTAATTTACGTTTACGGCTAATATCGCCACCATAACATTTTGCGGTAACATCTTTACGCATGGCACTAATAGTTTCGCGACTAATTATTTTAGCACCAATAGCTGCTTGTATTGGTATTTCAAATTGTTGTTTGGGTATTAATTCTTTTAATTTTTCGCATATTTTTTTACCAAACATATAGGAGTTACTGCGGTGTATTAAACACGATAACGCATCAACTGGCTCTGATTTTAATAAAATATCAAGTTTAACTAAATCGGCTTCGCGCATTCCTATTGGGTGGTAGTCAAACGAGGCATATCCTTTTGATATTGATTTTAAACGATCAAAAAAATCAAAAACTACTTCGCCCAAAGGCATTTCAAAAACAAGTTCAACTCTATCGGCGGTTAAGTAATTTTGTGTTACTATGCTACCACGTTTTTCAATACACAAACTCATTACAGGGCCAATAAAATCGGCTTTAGTAATAATGTTGGCTTTTATATAGGGCTCTTCAATATAGCTAATGCTGCCAGGGTCGGGCAAATCGCTTGGGTTGTTAACAATTACAACATCGCTATTTGTTTTATAGGCTATGTAACTTACGTTTGGCACGGTTGTAATAACCGTCATATTAAATTCTCGCTCTAATCGTTCTTGCACAATTTCCATGTGTAGCATTCCTAAAAATCCGCATCTAAAACCAAATCCTAAGGCTAACGATGATTCGGGCTCCCAAGTTAACGAGGCATCATTTAACTGTAGCTTTTCCATGCTATAACGCAGTTCTTCGTAATCATCAGTATCTATTGGGTAAATACCTGCAAATACCATTGGTTTTACTTCTTCAAAGCCGTGTATGCCTTCAAGGCAAGGTGTGGCCACAGATGTAAGCGTATCGCCAACTTTAACTTCTTTTGCTTCTTTAATACCCGATATAATATAACCTACATCACCAGTATAAACCTTATCGCGTGGCTCTTGTTTTAAGCGGAGTACACCAATTTCATCGGCGTTATATTCCATTCCTGTATTAAAAAATTTAACTTTTTCGCCTTTTTTAATACTTCCGTTATAAATACGAAAGTAAGCTATGATACCACGAAACGAATTAAAAACAGAGTCGAAAACTAAGGCTTGTAAGGGCGCATTTTCATCGCCACTTGGTGCAGGAATTCGGTTTACAATTTCTTCTAAAATTTCGTGAACTCCCATTCCTGTTTTACCAGATGCCGACATTATTTCATCTCTATCGCAACCTAATAAATCAACAATTTGATCTTTAACCATTTCGGGTTCGGCACTTGGTAAATCTATTTTATTTAAAATAGGAATTATTTTTAAGTTGTGCTCGAGTGCTAAATATAAATTAGAGATTGTTTGAGCCTGTATGCCTTGCGCAGCATCAACAATTAATAAAGCGCCTTCGCAAGCAGCAATAGAGCGAGATACCTCATAACTAAAATCAACATGGCCTGGCGTATCAATTAAGTTTAACACATATTTTTCGCCTTTATAACTATAATCCATTTGTATAGCATGGCTTTTTATTGTTATACCGCGTTCTTTTTCTAAATCCATATCATCCAATACTTGTGCTTGCATTTCGCGTTTAGTAATGGTATTAGTGTATTCTAATAACCTATCGGCTAGGGTTGATTTACCGTGATCGATATGGGCAATAATACAAAAGTTACGTAATTGTTTCATTATTAAATATGGTTTTTACTGTTACTTGTATTTAGTGTTTTGTGTTTAAATTAAGCACGTGTTAGTAAATACAATTATTGATTTAGTAAGTAGGTAAAGATACATTATAGATTTTGTTTACCGAAACCTGTTTTACGTTTTAGGTATAAAAAAAGCTGCACGAGGCAGCTTTTTTTATTTATATACTTTTGTTTATTTTGCAATAATACGTACGTATTGGTACGGGCTATATTTTTTAGTGTTTTGATAATCGCCAGCATAAACCGGCCCACGAACAGCACAAACTTTACGGAAATTAATTTTACTTGCATCGCCACCTTTTGCAGCAACAGCAGTTTTAATTTTTTCTTCAAGTTTATTAGCACGTGTTTCAGATAATTCTTTATTACCAGCAAAAGCGTGAGTTGGCACTTGCGATGCGCTTGAGTAAATAGCTACATCGGGGTTACACTCCTTTGTTTTTGCAACAATACCATCAATTATATTAGCCCAATTACTTTCTTCCTCTGCATCATTTTTATCGTAAGCAAAATAAAATTTGTATTTAACTGGCGTACCACAACTATAATCTGTGCCGCCATTTTCGTTACCATTACTGTTTTCATTGTTATTACCAGCAATATCGGCTCCGCTATCTGCTTGCGCATTTATTACAATTGTTTTATTAAATACTTTTTTAGCATTTGCATTTAATGTTGTAAATAATGTTTTAGTTGAGGTGTTTCCATTTTTTTCGCCAACTAAATCATAATTCACGTTTTTATCTAATGCAATGTTGGTAATTTTTCCTTTTGCATCAGTTATGCCTTCATAAACAAAGCCATCGTTACCAGTAACTTTTATTTTAGTGTTTGCTAAGGCTTTATGCTTTGTGTTAACAGCTAGTACGTTTAACAATAAATCAAACTCCTTTGCTGTTGCTCCGCCTTTACTATCAATGTAAAGTAATTGTGTAATTGATTTACTGCCTTTTACACCCAAGGTATTAAAGGTATTTACACCCGATTTCTTAACACCATCTTCTGCAACTAACGAGTAATTTTTTTCGTAAGCTAAAGGCGTTCCTTCTTTTTTACCGTTTTCATCAGTAGTAAATGTAATAGGTGTGCCATCTTTTTCGGTTAATGTTACTTTTGCATTTGCAACTGGTTTTTTATCTTTAGGATTGTTTAAAACAACAGTATTTAAAACAACTGCTTTGTTTTTAATTTTAACTTTCCCTAATAACGATACGGGCTCTAAATTTATTTCTTTTCTAATTTCTTGATAAGCTACATCTTCTGTTACATAAATGTCTTCGTTATAAAACTCTTCGCCTTTACTTTGATAACTAAAATTATAGTTTTTGTTTGGAGGTAAAATGGTTGTAAACGATCCGTTCTCTTTAGGGCGGTATGTTCCAATAACTTCTCCTGTTTCTTTATTTGTAACTACTACCATTAAATCGTCTGGTAATTTTTCTCCTTCTGCTGGTATAATCGATCCTTTAAATAAAGCCAATGGTTTTTCTTTTGCATCGGGTATAAACATGGTATAAATATCTTTTTCGCCAAAGCCACCATCGTTAGCCGACGAAAAATAACCACGTTTGCCATCGGGCGATGTTACAAAAAACACGTCATCATCGGTAGTATTAATCGGGTATCCAATATTTAATGGCTCTGTAAACTGCCTGTTTTCGGCAATTGACGAAGTAAATACATCAAAACCACCCATCGATTTGTGCCCTTTTGATGCGAATATTAAGGTAACGCCATCAGGATGAATATAAATACCATCTTCATCGTATTGCGTATTAATAGTTGGGCCGAGGTTTTTTGCTAAACTCCATTTACCGTTTGGCAATTTAACACAGCTGTAAGCATCTCTGCCACCAAAACCACCTTTTCGGTCAGATATAAAATACAATGTATTTCCATCGGCACTTAAACATGCGTGTGGTTCCCAAGCCTTGGTGTTAACATCCGATCCAAATGATTGAAGCGAAGTCCAATCTTTACCATCCCAAGTACTGTAATAAATGTTTCCATCACCAGCATCGTCACGATATACAATTAACGTTTGCCCATCGGGAGTTAAGTTAACCGAACCTTCGTGCCCATTTGAGTTTATATATGGGCTAATTGGTTTTGGCGACGACCATTTTCCATTTTCGTCTTTATAAGAAATAACAACATCTTCAAAATACTGTCCATCAGGAGTTCTTTCTCCGCCCGATGAGGTGTTACGGCGGCTTGTGTAAATTAATGTGCGCTCATCGGCACTTAAAACTGGACTAAAATCAGGATATTGGCTATTGATACTATCTCCTAAGTTTTCTATTTTTACATTAATTGGGGCTGCTACTAACTCTTTTGCAAACGCAGTTTGAGCCTTGTAGTATGCAACGTCTTCTTTTGTTTTTTTATCTTTTGCGTATGTGTTTTCAAATAAATTGTACTGTGCGTTTGCTTCATCAAATTTATAATTGATGTGTAATGCGCGCGCATAGTAAAAATGTGCCATTGGCGGCGCCGATTTTTCACTCGGATCGTCTTGACGGTAGTTTTTAGCAACATTCTTTATTGCTTGTTCTAAAAAGCGCTCGGCCAAACCTTTTTTAGTTGACGAGTTAAGGTAGCAATACCCAACATTAAAATTAACATTTGCCGTCGAGGAATCGAGCTTGTGAGCTTGCAAAAAGTTTTTTAACGCTAAATCAAAATTATCTTCTAATAATAAAAAAGTTCCTTCTTTAAAATAATCGTTATACGAACCTGTTGGTAATTGTGCTTTTAAAAGGGTTATGCTAAATAATAGCGATATAAAAAATAAGTGTTTTGTTGTCTTCATAATTTTTTTAATAAGTGAACGAAAGTACAAAAATTTAGATAAAAACCACAATTTATACGATAAAAAAATCCCGCCTAAGCGGGATTTAACAATTAACAAAATTTAAATTTAGTTACGATATGCGATTAACATCCCATTGCTCCATATAATCGGCAACTTTACGTAAAAATGTGCCGCCTAACGAGCCATCAACAACCCTGTGATCATAAGATAACGATAAAAACATAAAATGACGTATGGCAATAACATCACCCTGCGGGGTTTCTATAACTGCTGGTTTCTTTTTAATAGTACCAACTGCTAAAATAGCAACTTGTGGTTGTAATATAATTGGAGTGCCCATTACATTACCAAAGCCACCAACGTTTGTTAACGTAAATGTACCGCCTTGTATTTCATCTGGTGCTAATTTGTTGCCACGGGCTCTGTTTGCCAAATCATTCACATCTTTAGTTAAGCCTACTAAGTTTTTTTGATCGGCATTTTTAATTACGGGTACTATTAAATTTCCGCTTGGTAAAGCGGCAGCCATACCAACATTTATGTTTTTTCGTTTAATAATTTTTGTTCCGCTTTGATCTACCGATACATTTATCATCGGAAAATCTTTAATGGCTTTTGCCACACACTCAATAAACATTGGTGTGTAAGTAATTTTTTCGCCTTCGCGTTTTTCAAAATCTTTTTTAGCTTTATCTCTCCACATTACCATATTGGTAACATCGGCTTCAACAAACGATGTAACGTGTGGCGATACGTGTTTACTCATTACCATGTTATCGGCAATCATTTTACGCATACGATCCATTTCCACTATTTCATCGCCAGCACCTACAGATACTGCAGGGCGCTGTATTAAAATAGTATTATCAGGAACGCCAACAGTTGATTTTGTAGCATTAGCAACTGGAGTTGATTTTTCTGCAACGGGTGCAGTAGTAGTTTGTTTATTACGATTAGGTAAATAGGCTAAAATATCGGCTTTTGTAACTCGTCCTTCTTGGCCAGTACCCACAATTGCATCTAATTCAGATAAAGAAATACCCTCTTCTTTAGCAATACTTTTTACTAATGGAGAGTAGAATTTATCAGACCCCGAAAAATCTACATTTTCGGCAGTTGCAACTGGAGTGGTAGTTGCTGTTGTTGTTTGAGCTGGGGCAACTGCTTTTGGAGTTTCGGCAACAGGGGCAGTAGCATCTGAAGATATAATAGCGATTACGGCACCTACTTGCACTACATCGTTTTCGTTAAATAATTTTTTAATTAACGTACCTTCAAATGGCGATGGTATTTCAGAATCAACTTTATCGGTTGCTATTTCTAAAACTGTTTCATCAATTTTAATTGAATCGCCTTCGTTTTTAGTCCATTTAATAATTGTTGCTTCGGCAACGCTTTCGCCCATTTTAGGCATTGTTAATTCGAACTGAGCCATTGTAGTATAAATTATGTAGAACGCAAAAATAAACTAATATAGCTACTACACAAATTTTAATTTTTGCGAAGGTATTTGTGCCTCGTAAATTTTAAAAAACTAAGTAATAGTTTAGCAAACTAACTTGCCACAACCTCAATAAAACCAATAGTATTTGACTTTTTAATAGATAACGATTTCGAAAAATTTAAAATGTTATTAATAATACTTTGGTTGGGTTCGCAATCATCAACAGGTGTTGCAACATGTTGCTTGTTTTTTAGCGTTTTAATTTTAGAAGTAACAAGAGTAGAAATTTGAATCATAGGCAATTTTAGGGGTTTATAATAAGTTAAACGCATTTAATTATGGTTTATTGTGTGGGCGTAAAAATATTTTTGTTTTGGAATAAGTAATCAAAAATTGATGTATCTATGTAATATGAAATTAAACATTTTAGCAATAGGGGTGCACCCCGATGATGTTGAACTATCGTGCGCTGGTACCATTTTAAAGCACATTGCCCTAGGTAAAACCGTTGGTGTTTTAGATTTAACTCGTGGCGAATTAGGAACTCGTGGCAGCGCCGATTTGCGAACTATTGAGGCTACAAACGCAGCAACAATTTTAAATTTAAGTGTTAGAGAGCAACTAAACATGGCCGATGGTTTTTTCGAAAACAACGAAACGCATCAAAAACAAATTATTGAAATTATTAGAAAATACCAACCCGAAATTGTGCTGTGTAATGCCACTAGTGATAGGCACCCCGACCACGCACGTGCTAACAAATTAACGCAAGACGCTTGTTTTTATAGTGGTCTATTAAAAATTGAAACACAATGTAACGGCGAAATTCAAAAGCCATGGAGGCCAAAAGCAATTTATAATTACATACAAGATAATTTTTTGCAACCCGATTTTGTGATTGATGTTACTGAGTTTATGCCTAAAAAGCTAGAATCGATTATGGCTTACTCGTCGCAGTTTTATGACCCTAATAGCAAAGAACCGCAAACGCCTATATCTAACAAAAATTTTATGGAATTTGTAAATGCAAAAGCTCGGGTTTTTGGTCGCGCCATTAATTGTGAGTTTGCCGAAGGCTTTACAGTTAATAAATACTTAGGGGTAAGTAATTTATTTGATTTGAGTTAATGTTATTAGACTCAAAAGTGGGTTTTAAAAATGACAACTATTTTTACTTAAAATTCAAATTTATAACCAATGCCTTTTATGGTTTTTATGTAATCGTCGCCTAGTTTTTCGCGTAGTTTTCTAATATGCACATCAATGGTTCTGTCGCCAACAACAACATCATCGCCCCACACTTTTTCTAAAATATACTCACGCGTAAAAACCTTGCCTGGCTTGCTGGCCAAAAGTGTTAGCAGTTTAAATTCTTTTTTAGGAAACACAATTTCAACCCCATCTTTATAAACCAAATATTTTTCTTGATCTATTTTTAAATTGCCCAAATCAACATTGGGTTGGTTTTCTTTATTTGGATTATTGCGTCGTAATAGCGCCTTAACTCGGCTTAAAAACACGCGTGGTTTAATTGGCTTGGTAATGTAATCATCGGCACCAACTTCAAAGCCTGCAATTTGAGAATAATCTTCGTTACGGGCACTTAAAAAGGCAATTATAACTTCCTTTAAATCGGCTGTTTCGCGCATTACTTTGCAGGTTTCTATGCCGTCCATTTCGGGCATCATCACATCTAACACAATTAAATGTGGCAATTCTTTTTTTGCAATAGCAATAGCGTCTTTTCCGTTTAAAGCGGTGTTAACTTGGTAACCTTCTTTTTTTAAATTATACGATAAAAAATCTAAAATATCTTGCTCATCATCAACCAATAATATTTTATGGTTATTGTTTTCTTTTTCTGTCATATTTAAAACAAATGTAAGTTATAATTATGGGCTGTATGTTAACTTAACATTAAGGTTTGTGTGCATAACTAAACTACTAAACTAAACACCAACGGTAAGTTGTTAATAAAAACAAAGCCCTTTTGAGTTAAACTAGTGTTTGGGTTAGTTAAAAATAGCACGGGGTTTAATAAAAGGTATATTTTTACAATGTTAAATTATACAAATTATGAAAATTACTTTATTTACACTATTGTTTTTTATTGGATTACACTCTGGCCAAATTTTAGCACAAACTAAAACTATACCAAATAGTTACGAAATTGTGCAAAATACATTATTATCGCAGGAAGATTTTTATAAAAATGCTATAAACAAATCGAATTTAGAAAATTACCGTTTAAAGAATGATCGGGTTCACTTAATGTTTGAAAATGGGTTTGTTCTGGAGTTGTTTTCAGCAAAAGAAATTCACATTATAAATAAAACAATAGTTGTTGATTCATATGTATCAGAGTTTCCTGCTATATATAAGTTGCCCACTTTTAGAATTCTAGCATCTGGAGCATTAGTTGCTTCGTATTTAAAATCTGGTAAACACTAATAATTAAAATTTAATACAAAGCATTATGAATAAATTTATTATTATTTTTATACTAATTTTTAGTACTATCAAAGAATTCGCCCAACCTTCAAACGATAATTGTTCTGGTGCGATAAGTTTGGGAACATTAAATAATCCTGCAGCTTGCGGAACAGGTCAGCAAAATGGAACGGTAACTAATTTAGCGACAACAAATGTTGCTTCTACACCAGAGAATCCATATATTTCATTAGTAGGTTGCGGTATGGCCGCTCCTGCTAATAGTGTTTGGTATTCATTTGTGGCGCCAACTAGAGGGTATGCGGTCAAAATTGTTGTGTCTGGTGGAGGTGCTGCATTGGCAAATCCTAACATTGCATTATGGAATGGGACTAGTGGTTGTGGATTGTTATCAGGAATTGATTGTATAGTGGGAGCAGGAGGTACAGCAACTTTAGATGTTCCATCGGGTATGATTCCGGGTAATACATATTATATCCAAATTAGTGGCAATATAGGACAATCTGGACCATTTAATTTAGCAGCAAATGCTTATCAAGATTGTAGTGATTGTAATAATGCCTCAGTATTAACAGTAAACCCTTTGCCAGTAAATGGAACTTATAATCCTGGTCAAAGTGTGCAATTTTGTTATCACATATCTAAGTATACACAAGTTGGAAATAACTGGTTACATGGAGTTCAATTTTCACCCGGAAATGGTTGGGATTTAACAACTATTACAGCAGTGGTGCCGCCAAAAGTTTATTCTAATTCAGGTTCTTGGGGATGGTATCCTGGAGGAATTACATCTAACATTGGCCCCACAGCTTGGCCAGCAGGTTTTTATTATGATGAAGATGGAGATGGTAATCCTGGTGAACAATGGGGAGATGGAAATTCTGGACCTGGCACTGTTCTTAATCTTACTGCTGCACAATGGAATTTTTGTATTACTCTAAATGTTAAAAATGTCTGCGTTCCTGGTGCAAACTTATCAATGGATATTAATACATCTGCTGATGGTGAATCAGCAGGGTTTTTAACGCCAGGTTGTGGAGGGGATCCTCCTTTTCAATTTAATGCAATTGCGGCATGTTGTCCTCCAACTATGGCTTCTACATCGGTGTCTTGTAACGGTGGCTCTAATGGGTCCGCTACGGCAACACCAATAGGTTCGGCTGGTCCATATACTTATAATTGGTCTGGCCCTTCTGGTTATACTAATAGTTCAAGCGGTGTAGCGGGCACTAGTGTAATTTCTGGTTTAATGGCGGGAGTTTACACTTTGGTAACCACCGATAAGAATTTTTGTTCTAAAACTACAACAGTTACTGTAACACAGCCAGCAATATTAAATACCGTATTAACCCCAGTTAACATAACGTGTGCAGCAGCGGGTTCAATTGGTAATGTGCCAGCTGGTGGTACTGGTGCTTATACATATACGTGGAGTGGGCCTGGTGCTTATGCATCAAATACCCAAAACCCAAGTGGTTTAGCCAATGCGGGTGTTTATACAGTTAATATTAAAGATGCTAATAATTGTACAATTACTCGCACGGTTTCGGTTACATCATCAGGCACTGTAACATCTACCTTTACTGGTTTTGGCACACAATGTTTTGTTGGCAATAGTTTTAGTTTTAATAACACCGGCACTGCTGCCGCAACCCACGCATGGTCTTTTAGTCCTGTAGCTGGCGCGCCCGCTACAAGTGCTGCTACTAGCTATGGTCCTGTAGTGTTTACAGCTGCTGGTACTTACACCGTTTCGCATACGGTTACAAGTGGTGTTTGTGTTAATACTACTACAAATGTGGTTATAGTTAACCTTAACCCCGCCGCTACTTTAACCTCAACTAACCCCACTTGTGGTGCAACAAATGGCATTGTTGTTATTAATAATACAAGTTTGGGCGTACAAACAGTAACATTATTTGCCAGCAGTTTAGGTTCAATAGCTGGACAAACGGTTACTGGCTTAGGTGCAAGCACACCAATAGTAACATTAACTAATAATTTTGGTTGCACGTTTACTACATCGGCTATGCTAGCAAATGCTTCAGGGCCAACTAACTTTGCTTTAACTAGCACAATTGCTGGCTGTACTGTAAATAATGGCAGCATTACGTTTAACACGCCAGTTGGCGGCACAGGCCCATATACATATTCACATAACGGTGGGGCATTTACTGCAACATCGCCAATAACAGGTTTGGCGGCGGGCACACAATCAGTAACAGTAAAAGATGTTAACGGTTGCTTGTTTCCAAAAACAGTTGTAGTTGGGTCGGCATTGCCGCCAACGGCTATTTTAGGCTCTACATCACCTGCATCTTGCGGTGCAAGCAATGGCTCTTACACATTAACTGGCATTACAGGCGGCACACCAACTTATAGTTATAATATTAATAGTGGTGCTTTATCAACAGCAAGTGTTGTAGGTGGCATGGCAGCTGGCTCGCACCCAGTATCGGTAACTGATGCTAATGGTTGCACTTTTAACACAACCTTTGTTATTGGTAGCACATCGGGCCCTACGGCAGTAACTGTAACTATTGTGCCGCCAAGTTGTGGTTTAAATAATGGTACAGCAACAGTTACTACCGTTGTAGGTGGTGCATTACCATTAACGTATGCCTTTGATGGCGGTACTTTTTCGGCATCAACTAACACAGCTGGCTTAGCAGCAGGTAACCACACAGCCACAGTAAAAGATAATAACGGTTGTTTATTACCTGTTACGTTTTCGGTAACAAACCCAGGTAGCCCAACAGCCAGCATTATAAATACAACAAGCGTAACCTGTAATGCAGCAGCAAGTGGCGCATTTACTGTAAGTGCAACTGGCGGCACAGCTGGTTACACCTACTCACTAACGCCAACAGGCGTAGCAAATACTACTGGTTTGTTTACAGGTCTATCTGCCCAAACCTACACAGTTAAAGTGTTTGATGGCGCAGGTTGCACATACACATTAACAAATACAATTACTCAGCCAACAGCCGTAACATTAAATTTAACACCATTAGCTGTAAGTTGTAATGCTGGTACAAATGGCACGGTTACCGCTGTTGGTGGTGGCGGCACCCCAATTTATAGCTATGCAATAGATGCAGGTGCAGCACAAGCCAGTGGCGTATTTACAGGTTTAACAGCTGGCATACACTCGGTTATTTTAAGAGATGCTAATAATTGTCCAATAACTGTTACAACAACCGTAACACAACCAACTGCTTTAGCATTAACATTTACTGTAAACCCAACCGCTTGTGTTGGCGCTACAGGTACTGCTACTTTAGGTGTTACAGGTGGCACTCCAATTTATAATTACTCGGTAGATGCGGTTGCAACATCAAGCTTGCCAGCTAGTTTAGCATTTGGCTCTCATACAATTTCAGTTACTGATAACAAAGGCTGTGCAATAACAGCAACGTTTAACACACCAATGGTATTAGGGCCAAATGCCCCAACAATTGTTGCTAGTAACGCAACTTGTGGTAGTGCTAATGCAACTGCTACTGTAACCAGCGTAACAGGCGGCTCTCCAGCTTACACTTATAATTTTGATAACGCAGGGTTTATAGTAGGCAATAACGTTGGCTCTTTAGCTGCAGGTAATCATACAGTTGTTATTAAAGATGCTAACCAATGTACCGTAACTGCTAACTACAATGTTAACAACACAGGTAGCCCAACAGGTAATTTAGTGTCAAGCTCAAACATAAGTTGTTTTGGTGGTATTAATGGCGCTTTAACTGCTGGTGCAACAGGCGGCACAGGACCTTATAATTACACGTTAACACCAGGTGGCATAGCCAATACAACAGGTGTTTTTACAGCATTAACAGCTCAAAGTTATAACGTAATAATTAAAGATGCATTAGGTTGTGCAACATCTGTAACTGTTGCATTAACACAGCCCGTAGCGTTAACGTTAACGTTAACACCTTCAAATTTATTATGCAACGGCATATTAACTGGTAGTATAGTAGCTGCTGGGGCAAATGGTACTGGCGTTTTAAATTATAATATAAATGGTGGAGCATTTAGTTCAAGTATTAATTTTATAAACTTAGCTGCGGGTACTCACACCATTATTGTTAAAGATGCAAACACTTGTACATTAAGTGCACA
>JAYSUQ010000258.1:0-3005 GCA_043718985.1 Bacteroidota bacterium
AATCTTCCGTACTTAATTCATAATCATCATTTGATACCTGACCGTTTAATAATGTGTAAACAGCTTCTAATATTTTTTCATCATCAATATGCTCTACACAATCAACGATTTTCTTTTTTAAGTTTGACTTTGCCATTTTTGATTTGTTATTTAAGTGAATAATCAAATTTAATCATTTTCTTTTTTGTTTTATAATTGTGGGCAAAATCCATTGGCAACTTGCGCTCCTGTGTTATAATTTCCGCTCGAAATTTTACCGCCAGTTTCTACACCCAACAAGGTATACACGTTTAGATGTTAAAAAGTTAAAATATTAATTTGTACTTTTATTGCGTAACAATAAAAAAAACAATGAATTTAGTATTACTTACACTTTTTTTAGGATTACCAGTTTTAGCTACAGGGCTAATATTTATGTCGCTAAAAATAGAGGCTAAAAACTTACGATTTTTACTTGCCTTTAGTGCGGCTTATTTATTTGCCATATCTGTTATGCATTTATTACCCGAGTGTTACCAAGGTAATAATGCAAAACACATTGGATTATTTATTTTGCTTGGATTTTTTATCCAAATTATTATTGAATATTTTAGTGCTGGTATTGAGCATGGGCACGTTCATGCACACAGCGATGTTTGCTCAAAACATTTACCAATTGGAATGATATTTGGATTGTTTTTACATTCGTTTTTAGAAGGCTTACCAATTTATCAAAGCAATAGTTTAATTAATAACGATGCTATTTTATCAACTCAACAATCATTATTGTTTGGATTATCGATACATAACATACCAATTGCAATTGCTTTTGTAACATTGTTGTTAGAGCACAAAACAACTAAATTAAAAACATTTTTACTATTAGTATGCTTTGCTTTAATGGCCCCCTTAGGTTGCTTAGTAAGTGCGCTGTTAACTGCAATTGGTGTTAATAATTACGATGGTTTTTTAAACATATCCTTTGGCGTTGTTATTGGTATTTTTTTACATATATCAACAGCAATTATGTTCGAAACTGGCGAAAATCATAAATATAATTTAGCAAAAATAGCATCGATGATTGCAGGTGTTATGTTAGCTGCTTTTATAAGTTAAATGAATGCAACCGATACACTTTTTGTAGATGTTATTGTGCCGCTATCGGTAGCAAATAAATTTACATATCGTGTTCCAAAGGAGTTAAATACCGAAGTTGCTTTAGGTAAACGTGTAATAGTTCAGTTTGGAAAATCTAAATTTTATACTGGTATTGTTTATAGTATACACCAAAATGCACCCGCTAGTTATACTGCAAAATATATCGAATCGGTTTTAGATGAAACACCTGTAGTTACAACAACTAATTTAAAATTTTGGGATTGGATTGCACAGTATTATTTATGTAATCCTGGCGATGTAATGAATGCGGCCTTGCCTAGTGGTTTAAAATTAAGTAGTACATCGCACATTACTTTAAATGCCGAGTTTAATTTAGATGAAATGGATTACCATTATTTTACCGAAACAGAACATTTAATAGTAGATGCATTACAACTAAACGCATCGTTAAATTTTGAAGATATAGCTAAAATTACCGACTTAAAAACCGTACAACAATTTGTAAATAAATTATTAAAAAAAAATGCAATAGTAATTTACGAAGAAATTAAAGATAAATATAAACCTAAATTAGTTGATTACATTGGTATTGAGAGTGAAATAAAAAATAACGATATAAAATTAAAAGAGGTTTTAGACACGCTCGAAAAAAAAGCATTTAAACAAGCCGAACTAGTAATTTACTTGTTACATTTATTAAAAACCGACGAAACAACAAAGCAATTAGGTTTAGTTAACAAAACAGTTTTACTAAAACAGTTTGATAGCGCTGTGATAAAAGGTTTAGTTAAAAAAAATATTTTAACCGAAACAAGTATCGAAACCAGCCGATTGTTATTTGATAATAAAGATAAAATTGAAAAAAAATTAAATAACTACCAACAACAAAGTTTAATTCAAATAACAGAATTGTTTAAAACCTTGCAAACAGTTTTATTACACGGCGTAACAGGTAGTGGTAAAACTGAAGTTTATGCCGAACTTATAAAACAAACCATACACGAAAAAAAACAAGTACTTTATTTAGTACCCGAAATTGCATTAACAACACAATTAATAAATAGAATAAGAGCCGTGTTTGGTAATAATGTAGGTATTTATCATTCTAAATTTAGTGAAAACGAGCGGGTTGAGATTTGGGATTCAATCATAAATCAAACATCAACAGCACTTAACGCAAAACAATTTAATATTGTTTTAGGTACACGCTCTGCTTTGTTTTTACCTTTTAATAATTTAGGCTTAATAATTATTGATGAAGAGCACGATAATTCTTACAAACAACACGACCCTGCGCCACGCTACCATGCACGCGATGCAGCTCAATATTTAGCATCGTTACACAAAGCAAAGGTATTGTTAGGCACTGCAACACCATCGTTTGAGAGTTATAACAATACCATAAATGGAAAGTATGGCTTAGTAAATTTAACACAACGATTTGGTAACGCTACTTTACCCGATTTAGTAATTTGCGATTTAAAAAAAGAAACCCAACAACAGCAAAATAAATCTATTTTTTCGCACCAATTAATTAATGGCATAGCCGATGCTTTAAAAAAGAAAGAACAAATTATTTTGTTTCAAAACCGACGAGGTTTTGCACCCTACACCGAATGTAATAATTGTAATTGGATACCACATTGCGAGCATTGCGATGTGGCATTAATTTATCATAAAAACATTAATAAACTATCGTGCCATTATTGTGGTTATAGTTTAGCACCACCAACTAGTTGTAATGCATGCGGCAACAATAATTTAAAATACAAAGGCTTTGGTACCGAAAAAATCGAAGAAGAAATAGAAATTTTATTTCCAAGTGCAAAAGTTGCTCGTATGGATTTGGATACCACACGTAGTAAATATGCTTACAAACAATTAATTGATGAATTTGAATTAGGAAA
>JAYSUQ010000259.1:0-2991 GCA_043718985.1 Bacteroidota bacterium
GGTTGTAACTTAAAGGCATTTCGTAGGTGTTTGGTAAATAAAAGCCGTGATCGCCCAAAAATACAAACAAGGTGTTGTTATACCATTGTTGTTTTTTAGCAGTTGCCATAAATTGACCTATTGCCCAATCGGCATATTGTGTGCAGTTTTGTTGCTCGTTTTTGGCAGTTGGTTTAAATGTTATATCGGTTGGTATTTTCCAAGGGCCGTGGTCGGTGGCGGTCATCAATACGCCTAAAAATGGTTTTTGTGAATTGTTATTATTTATTTGAGTAATAAACTCGTTAAACAATACATGATCGGGCACCCCCAAAGCACTAATAACTTTGTTACTAGGCATGGTGCTTTGGCTAATTATATTATCAAAATTGTTAATTCTAAAAAAACCTTCCATGTTATCAAACTGTGCATCGTGTGTGGTGCCAAAATAAGTTTGATAGCCTTGTTGCTTTAGTAAAGTGCCCAAGCCATTAAAATTAGTTTTTGTATATAGTTTTAATGCTTGCTCGGTATATAAACTAGGGTAGCCAGTTGTAGTACTAAACAAGCCATTAAAAGTATGAATGCCCGACGAAAAAAAGTTTTCGCAAAAAACAGATTCTTTATTTAGAGCGTGTAAATTTGGAGTAAGGTTTGGGTAATTGTAGTAGCCCATTTTTGCAATAGACATGCTTTCCATTAACACCACAATTACATTGTATTTTTTTACCGAGTCGCTTGCTGGCATAACTCTATCAAGGTTATTTACTGCCGAGTTATTACTGCCTAAGTATTTTTTTGTAAAATTAATGCTACTATTAATTGTAGTTGGTTGGGTGTAGGTATTGTTGGTTTGCAACAGCGATTTTAAAAATGTGAAATTAGGATTTAAGCCAACATTGTTTATAAATGTGTTTGATGAGATAACAGAAAAGCCTTGGTGAAGTGTTGTTTTGCTAGATGTTGTGCCTCTTATTCCTAAAAAAATAAATGTAGCTACAATTACAAATTGAACCGTTTTAAATAATATACGTTGTTTTACTTCTAATTTAAACTCTTGCTTATAATTAAAAAATAATTTGTTAATTATAATTACACCTAAAGTTGCGAATATTAAAAAAGCGACTAAAAAAATCCAATACCAAAAATTTTGAAACACAAAGCTTATCATAAATTCGGTTTCGTTTTGCCACAATAACGCGTGTTTGTTTAAGTGGTTGCCAAATTGTTTGTAGTAAGGTATTGTTACTGCCCAAATAAACTGATAAAAAACAAAAACTACTGCGGTAAATATTTGCGAAAGTTTAATTAAAAAAGCGTGCGTGTAATTACTAAAATTAACTATTGTTAAAAGCACACAAGGTAAAGCAAGCCCGTAGCCAAGCATAGCAACATCAAACCGTTGGGCTAAAAAAAAAGATTTAAAAATAAGAGCGGTTGTAATATTTGTATTTGTACTAGGTAAATTATAGGCAAAAAATAGTGCCCTATAAAATGCAAATACTACAATACCTAAAACGTATAAATTAAAAATTAATTTATACTGCGCTTCAAATTTAAAAGTTAAGCCTTTAAACATTCAACAATTCTTTAGCATTTTTTAAAGCCGTTTGTGTTGGCGTTCCAGTACTCAACATTTTTGCTATTTCGGCTATGCGCTCATCGGCACTTAATAATTTAATGTTAGAGGTTGTTTTATCGTTAACATCGTTTTTAAAAACAAATAAATGATTGCTGCCTTTGCTTGCCATTTGTGGTAAATGTGTTATGGCAATAACCTGCATTGTGGTGCCCATTACGGTTAAAATGTTTCCAATTTTATCGGCCACATCGCCACTTACACCTGTATCTATTTCGTCAAATATAATTGTTGGCAATGCGGTGCGTTCTGCTAACAATGCTTTTATGCAAAGCATTAATCGCGATAGCTCGCCACCCGATGCTGTTTTGTGTAACTCTTTAAACTCGGCACCTTTGTTTGCCGAAAACAAAAACACGATGGCATCAAAGCCATTTGAGGTTAATTTATCGGTAGTTTGTATGTCAATTTTAAATTGTGCATTAGCCATTGATAAACTGGTTAATGCTGTTTTTATGTTTTGCTCAATACTTGGTAATACTTGCGCTCGCTTAACCGATAAATTAGTTGCTAATTGAGTGCATTGATTTTGTTGGACTATAATTTCTTTTTGTAATTTTTCAATACTAACCTCTAACGATAAAAACTGTTGTAGTTTAATTTCAATATCATTTTTAATGGTAAGTAAATCTACCTCGTTACTAACGCCATGTTTTTTTAATAATCGGTTTAATTTATCTAAAGTTGCATTTACTTCTTCTAACCTAGTATTGTCATAAATGACATCTTCTTGGCAGGTGTTTATATCGGCACTCAACTCTTTTAACTCAATACTTAACGAGTTTGTGCGCTCAAACAAACTATTAAATGCACCGCCAAATTTACTAACGCTTTGTAGTTGTTGTTTTACTATGGCTAAAGCCGATACTAAATTTTCATCTCCACCGGATAGTGCAATGCTTGCTTTTGCTAAATTAGATTTTATAAATTCGGCATTTTCTAAAGTTTCACTTTCTTCTTCTAATTTTTTTTGCTCACCTACTATTAGGTTTGCTTCTTCTAACTCATTAAACTGAAACTGAAAATAATCTAATTCTTTTTTTGCATTCGCGTCTTGCAACACTAAATCATTTAACTGCTTTTTTAATTTTTGAAGCAATAAAAATTGTTTTTTATAATCAACAAATAAATTAGATGTTTGGGCAAAGGCATCAACTAATTCAAACTGAAATTTTGCTTCTTTTAATAATAGTGTTTCGTGTTGCGAGTGTATATCTATTAATTGCTCGCCTAATTCTTTTAAAACAGATAATGTTGTGGGCGTATCATTTATAAATGCGCGCGATTTGCCTTCGGTAGTTATTTCGCGACGAATGGTTGTTGTTTCTTCAAAATCTAATTCATTGTTATCAAAAAACGATTTTAAGTTGTAT
>JAYSUQ010000260.1:0-2976 GCA_043718985.1 Bacteroidota bacterium
CAATGAAAGATACCGAAATTAACGACGATGCTTTTAAAGGTATTGAAGCAATTATAGGTTCAATGACACCAAAGGAGCGCGTGCAACCCGAAATATTAAATGGCGCGCGTCGCATGCGCATATCAAAAGGTAGCGGGCAAAGCATACAAGAAGTGAATAAATTGCTTAAACAATTTGAAGATACTCGCAAAATGATGCGCATGATGGGAGATAAAAATCAAATGGCAAAATTGATGAAAAACATGCCAAACATACCAGGAATGCCTAAGTTTTAATTTTTCAATTATAGAATCTTAAAATCTCCAATCTTAATTTATGATCTTAATTGACGGAAAAAAAACATCGCTCGAGTTACAAGCCGAAATTGCCATTGAAGTTAAAGCTTTAATAGCTAATGGAAAAAAACAGCCTCATTTGGCTGCAATTTTGGTTGGAGATGATCCTGCATCGCAAACTTATGTTAACAACAAAGTAAAAGCCTGTAATAATGTTGGTTTCAAATCATCATTAATTCGTTTTGAGGCTTATGTATCTGAACACAAATTATTACAAAAAATTGAAGAGTTAAATAATGATGATGATGTAGATGGCTATATAGTGCAACTCCCATTGCCCCGCCACATATCCGAACAAAAAATTATTGAAGCCATAAAACCTAGTAAAGATGTAGATGGTTTTCATCCAATAAATGTTGGGCGTTTGGTTTTAAATTTACCAACCTATGTTAGCGCAACGCCCTACGGAATTATACATTTATTACAACGCTATAATATTGAAACAAATGGCAAACACTGTGTTGTTATAGGTCGTAGCCATATTGTTGGATCACCTATGAGCATTTTAATGGCAAAAAACACCAATCTTGCAAACTGCACAGTTACGCTTTGCCACAGCCGCACAACTAATTTAAAAGAACACACCTTGCTTGCCGATATTGTGATTGCAGCAATTGGGAAACCAAATTTTGTAACGGCTGATATGATTAAACAAGGAGCAGTTGTAATTGATGTTGGTATTAACCGTGTAGATGATGATACAACTACAAAAGGGTTTAAATTAGTTGGCGATGTAAAATTTGATGAAGTTTCTAAAAAAGCATCACACATAACACCAGTGCCAGGCGGAGTAGGGCCAATGACAATTGCATCCTTATTACAAAACACACTCAAAGCCGCTAAAAAAGAAATATAAATTAAACTGATTTATTATTTTTCATCAAAACTCTATGACAAAAGAGTGACTATTTAGTTATTATTTTGCGCTAAAAGTGAATAAATACTGACATTTTTTCGGGTTTTGCTTACTGGCAAACATATTGATTGTGTACATTTGCCAAAATTATAACAATGGAAAATAGTAATAAAGACGAAACAATAAAAGTACCCGAAAATATAGTTGATACAACTGAGGTTAACCAACCCGAAAACCAAGAAACTGATACTGAAACCATAACAGAAGTTACGGAACCAGAAGTAATTGATTACGACGCTAAAATTGCCGAACTAAACGATAGGTATTTACGATTATACTCAGAGTTTGATAATTATCGCAAGCGTACCATTAAAGAAAAATCAGATATTATTAGAAGTGCTGGCGAAGATGTTTTTAAAGCAGTGTTGCCAACTATTGATGATTTTGAAAGAGCCATAAAAGCTAATGAAAGTGTTGATGATATTAACGCCATAAAAGAAGGTATTTTATTGATTTATACAAAGCTAAAAGCATCTTGTCAAAATAAAGGCCTTGAGCAAATGGATATTATTGGCAAACCCTTTGATGCCGATATTATGGAATCAATTACTCAAATACCTGCACCAACAGATGATATGAAAGGTAAAGTTATTGATGATGTTGAAAAAGGATATAAACTAGGCGATAAAGTAATTAGGTTTGCTAAAGTTGTTGTTGGTAATTAAAATTTAAAAAATGAGTAAAAGAGATTATTACGAAATATTAGGAATAACCAAAAGCGCTAGCGATGATGAAATTAAAAAAGCATATCGTAAGATGGCCATTAAATTTCATCCCGATAAAAACCCAGATGATAAAAGTGCCGAAGATAAATTTAAAGAAGCAGCCGAAGCTTACGAAATATTAAGTAACCCCGAAAAAAGACAACGTTACAACCAGTTTGGCCATGCAGGTGTTGGTGGCGCTGCAAGTGGCGGTGGTGGCCATTATGGCGGCGGCATGAACATGGACGATATATTTAGCCAATTTGGCGATATATTTGGCGGTGGTGGCGGCTTTGGCGGTTCGCGCGGTGGCGGTGGCGGCCGAAGAGTTGTGCGTGGATCTAACCTTAGAATTAAAGTAAAATTAAACTTACAAGAAATTGCAAAGGGCGTTGAAAAAAAATTAAAAGTAAATAAATTTGTTAGTTGTAACACCTGTAGTGGAAGTGGCGCCAAAAGCGGGCATGTAGAAACCTGCGCTACTTGTCGTGGAACCGGCGTACAAACAAGAGTGCAGCAAACTTTTTTAGGTGCTATGCAAACACAAACTACTTGTGGCGCATGTAATGGCGAGGGCAAAACAGTTAAAGATAAATGCAACACTTGCCATGGCGATGGAATAGTTAGGGCAGAAGAAGTAATATCTATTAACATACCAGCAGGCGTTGCCGAAGGTATGCAACTATCTGTTGGAGGTAAAGGTAATGCAGCCCCACGTGGCGGCATTAACGGCGATTTATTAGTTTTAATTGAAGAGGAAGAACATTTAGAATTAAAACGCGATGGCAATAATTTATTTTATGATAGCTACGTTAGTTTTATTGATGCAACTTTAGGTACAAGTATTGAAATACCAACGGTTGATGGAAAAGTTAAAATTAAATTAGATGAAGGTACCCAAAGCGGAAAAGTGTTACGCTTAAAAGGTAAAGGCTTGCCCGATGTTAACTCGTATGGCGTTGGCGATTTACTTGTTAATGTTAACGTTTGGACTCCTCAAACGCTATCTGTTGACGAAAAA
>JAYSUQ010000027.1:0-2321 GCA_043718985.1 Bacteroidota bacterium
AAAAGGGATAATGTATAAACTTGGTATTAATATTAACGATTTTGTATCGCCTATAACTTTATATGCGCCAAAACGTGGCAAAACAAATGGTTTAAATGCCGATGATGCTTTTAATAAATTAGCCATTAGTCCTGCAGGAGCATTTAGTTTAAACGACGATTTTGATTTTAAATATGTGTTTATTGATTTAAAAGCAGCACAACAGTTGTTTGATTGCCCAAACCAATTTACCACCATTGGGTTAAGTGTAACAAATAAAAAAGACATTAACGATATACAACAACAATTAATTACTAGTTTGGGTGAAAATTATTTGGTTAAAAACAGGTATCAAGCAAACGATGTACTATTTAAAACTATTGAAACCGAAAAATTATGGACATTTATAATATTAGCATTTATACTTATCATTGCTACTTTTAATATTATTGGAGCGTTAACAATGCTTATTATCGAAAAGAAAAAAGATATTAAAACACTTTATAGTTTTGGCGCCGATAAACAATTAGTGCAAAAAATATTTATGACTGAAGGGCTTTTAATAACTGCCGTTGGCGCTATTACAGGTTTGGTTATTGGTATTATAGTTTGTTTGCTACAACAGCATTTTCATTTAATTAAATTTGAAGATAATTACGTTATTTCATACTACCCCATTAAAATGTTAATTAAAGATTTTATTTGGATTATTTGCCTTGTAATGGGAATAGGATTTATTGCTGGTATTTATCCAATTCGTGTATTTACCCGTAACGATTTAATGACAAATAAAGATAATTAATTTACCTCAAATTATTTTACCTCAAATTATTTTGCATTAAACAATACTATTATCTGATTTTTAGCTTCCCTTTTCGCCAAGCATCAATAAATTTTGCCCATGCAACTGGGTTTAGTAAACTAACGCTTGGGTATTGCCCCGCCTGATACAACCTTGTGTATTGTTGTTGCATTCTTACTCTATAATTTGCAGCGGCATCCATAGTACCTCCTTTAATTGATGCGCGAACATCTTCGTTATCCATGTTTTTATAAGCACGTTCAATATCAGTATCGGTTAAATCTAAATTTAAAATGGCTCGTTTAAACTGCTCTTTACTAGGCCAGGGATAAACATTTACTTGCGCAAGTTGTATGGTATCTTTAGTTAAAATTTGAATAATAGAATAATGTTTACCTGTTAACGTATCAGATAATTGATATGTTGTATTTTTGTGGTTTATTGAAAAAAATTGCATTTCATCGCCAGCTTTTGCTACTAATGTAAAAAAACCGTAAAAATCACTTACTGTTCCATGGCGTGTACCTTTAATCATAATTGATACGAAAGGCAATGGCTGCAAACTATCGTCGAGCACAACACCCGAAACTTGTATGTATTTTTCGGCTGCAACTATTTGTGGTAGTTTATTTTGTGAAACCATAACTATAGTAATTAAGGCGAACAAAAGAGTGAATGTTTTTTTCATTGCAATTTTTTAAATAATAAAGTAAAAGTAATATTTTAACTAAATTAAAAAACCCACCTCAACTAATTGAGGTGGGTTTAATGTTAAAAGATGTTTAATTAATATAATGTTAAAATTATTACTCTGCTAAAACAGCTCTAGATATTACAATGCGTTGTACCTCGCTTGTGCCCTCATAAATTTGTGTAATTTTTGCATCACGCATCATTCGCTCAACATGGTATTCTTTTACAAAACCATAACCACCGTGTACTTGCACTGCTTCGGTTGTTACCCACATGGCTGTTTCGCTGGCAAATACTTTTGCTTGAGCGCCTTCTTTTTCGCAAGATAAGCCTTGGCTTTTTAACCAAGCTGCGCGATAAATTAATAAACGAGCTGCTTCAATACGAGTTGCCATATCGGCTAATTTAAATTGTATAGCTTGGTGTTGAGATATTAATTTCCCAAAAGCTTTTCTTTCTTTAGAATATGCTAAAGCCAATTCGTAAGCCCCACTTGCAATGCCCAACGCTTGAGATGCAATACCTATACGGCCGCCACCTAAAGTTTTCATTGCAAATTTAAATCCGAAACCTTCTTCACCTATTCGGTTTTCTTTAGGTACTTTTACATCGGTAAACATTAACGAGTGTGTATCGCTACCACGAATACCCATTTTGTTTTCTTTAGGTCCAACAACAAAACCGGACATGCCACGTTCCATAATTAAACAGTTAATACCTTTATGCCCTAACTCAACATTAGTTTGTACCATTACCAAGTAAACAGATGCTGTGCTACCGTTTGTAATCCAATTTTTTGTTCCATTTAATAAATAATAATCCCCTTTATCTTCGGCAGTTGTTTGTT
>JAYSUQ010000261.1:0-2970 GCA_043718985.1 Bacteroidota bacterium
GCCAATAGCAGCATTTAAAAATCCTGCTTTACTATCAGGTACATCGACAGGACCAACACCTAAATGCATTTCGCCCCAATTACTTAATGCTGGCGTTAAAACATCAACATTAAAAAAGGGAGTATTGTTATTTACCCCTATGCCTAAGTAACCAGCGTTGTTACCTGTGCCAACACCAACGCCTGCAATTGTATTGTTACCATTTATCATCATACGCTGTTGCCCAGCAGTTTGTGTATAAATAGGCGAATTCCATAACGTACCGAAAATGTTGTTGGAATTATTAAGACCATTACCACTATTACCCGCCCGCGACCAAAAATTATTTGCATTAGTGCCATTTTGGCCTTGGTTTGCAGGACTATTATTTGTTGAGCCTTGTTGAGCAAAAGAAGTAGAGCTAATTAGCCCTATACTTGCAATGCAAATTTTTAAATGGTTGTTTTTCATAAGCATTTGTTTTTTTAAGTTAATGTATTAATTGAAGAAAGCCTTTAATGGTATTAGTTGAATTGTTTTTATTATTAATAAGATAAAAGTAAGTGCCATCAACGCAATCGCTAGTATTTTTATCTTTTCCGTTCCATTCAAAATTATTGGCATTAGCTTTTATAATTTGTTTTCCCCATCTGTTATAAATTAACACTTCATAATCAGTTAATCCAGTTGGTAATTTCCAAAAATCATTTACGCCATCTCCATTTGGGGTAAATACATTACCAATAGCTTGCTCTTCTGTAACATCAATAGTTTCAATTCCATCAATATAATAATATGATTGATTACGAGGATTATCTGTAATGGGCTTCCTTAAGGTATCTGTTTGCTGGTAATTTAAAAAATTACCAATAGTTAAATACTGTTCGCCACCATTTGCTATAAATTTACCCTCTAATTTTACCCAATTTATAGTATCGCTAAAAAAATCGGTATCTCTAAATTTAATTTGTGGTTGCACATTTAAATTATTTGCTGTTGTATTTGTTACTCTATTATTACTAAAGTAAACACCAATTTCCTTAATCATTAAATCAGAAACTTCTGCTAATGAAATACTAAGAGAAAATTGGTAAAGCTTATTTTTTTCAAGCGGTTGTTTAAATTCCCCCTGCACATATTCCCACCAAATGCTATCTGCATAAAACTCATAAAGTATTGCACCCACATAGGCATTACCGTTATAAGCATTTTGAAAGCCAAGATTGTTTTGAGGAACACCAACTATTTTACTAAACGTTAAATTATTACACGCATTAAAATAATCGCTGGTACCTCTTGTTGGCGCACTCCAATTAGTACATTTTGTAATTTCGTAAGGGATAACATTTGGATAAGAATAGTTATCTGGACATAACGAATAATCTTCAAAATCTCCATTTAAAACAAGGTTTTGACTAAAGCAAAATACTTGTAACAAAATCATAATATTTAAAAGCAAAAAGCGCATTAACCAAATATAATAAAATTATTTTATAATGCTAATTAGCCTTGGTAAAAAATAATGCCAATTAGCATTATTACATGTGCCATATTATAGAGATGATATATTGCTTAAAAAATTCGGATTGCATCTAAAAAAAATGCGGATAAAGCATGGTTTTAGTCAAGAGAATTTATCGTATGAAGCAGATTTAGATATTTCACAAATTGGGCGTATAGAACGGGGTTGTGTAAACACAAGTTTGTGTGTTATGCAACGTATAGCAAAAGCATTAAAAGTAGATTTAAAAGATTTTTTTGATTTTTAAATACCCCCTCGCACGGATATGAAGCGTTAGCAAAATGGAGTAGAGTACGTTAAAAACATATTGCTATAATACGTAGCAATAGTTTGCCATAAATTTATTTAGCTTTACCAAATGAGCACTAAATACAAGTAAATTAGTGTCATAATATATTTAAAGATGAAGTTACCACGTTACGAACTGAAGGCTGAGAAAACATTAATGATTTTTGAATTTATTAGTGAAGGCAAAAAAGGAAGTATTCATAAACTAATTAAGTTTAGTGAAACTTCGTTAAAAAATTTTTATAACCTAGCGTTCGGGGATAAGGATATTTTAACTGGTGATATTGACGATATGGTAATTACCGATAACGGCGATAGTGAGCAAGTATTAACCACAGTTGTTTATGCAGTTTATGCTTTTACAAAAAAGAATAAAAATGTTTGGGTTTATGCAACAGGAAGCTCTAAATCGAGGACACGACTATATAGGCGAGGCATAACGAAGTATTTTGACGAGATTAAAAAGGACTTTTTGGTATTTGGTTTACTTGACGGAGAGTGGCAACCTTTTAAAAAAGATGTTGATTATACAGCTTTTTTGGTTAAAAGAAAATAACGTAACTTTGTTATATAATAAATAGTATAAAATGAAAACTATTAAAGAAATAAATCAAAAAAAGATTCCAATTGTACGAATAGATAGTACACTTGAAAAGTATAAAAATATGCCAATTTTTCAAGATAAAGTTGATAAAGCAAATGAGGTGTTGCGAAAAGTTGGATTACCTAAATTAGCGGTAAAGCATTAATTCTATCCCAATTGCTCGGGTTGGTTAAACTGTCGATTATTGTTATTTAAATATTTTTTTGGATTTTTATTGGCGTGGGTTAAACGAAAAATATAAATCTTATTCTCGATAATTTCAAATACCAAAAGATATGGAAATTTATTTATTTTAATTGTACGCAAGCGGTTATGTTTTTTTTGATACAGTAATGGCGCTTCTTTTAATTACAACCGCTCGCGCAGATATGAAGCGTTGGTAAAAGGGAAGGCATGCGTGCGTTGTTATAATTTGTAGTAATTTTTTAAATGTAACTCACAAATACCTTACACACATTAAACGCGTTATATATGTGCGCGCGAATTTATGAATTTAGAATGCGGTTTTAACAAAACATTTTTCTTGTTAATTATTTTTAGTAAATTTGTTTTAAGATGAGCACGGTAAATATAACTT
>JAYSUQ010000262.1:0-26623 GCA_043718985.1 Bacteroidota bacterium
TTAAACTTTTCCCAAAACAATTATGTCATTCAAATCTATTTTAGCTGTGATTTTTATCACTGTGTTATCTTTTTTAGGATTAACCTATTATTTTTCGCAATCAAATAAAAACCAAGCCAGTTATACAAATGCGGCTTACAAGCAATATATTGCTGCCTACACAGCGGGTTATGTATCGGTTAAAAGTAAAGTTTTAATTGTGTTGCAAGACGAAACAATTTTGCAAATTGAAGAAGGAAAAGAAGTAGATAACACCTTGTTTGATTTTAATCCAACTATTGAAGGGAAGTTAACATGGATTGATAAAAAAACAATTGAGTTTACACCTGCCACACAACTTAGCAGCGACCAAACCTATAAAGCAACTTTTAAATTAGGAAACGTTTTGGCTGTTACCAAAAACTTAAACCAATTTAATTTTGAGTTTACCACCATTAAACAAGCAATAGAAATTGTTGACGATAACTATAAAATTGACAACAACAATAACCTTCAAATTGAAACCACACTACTAACTGCCGATTATGCTAATAGTACATTAATAGAAAAAACAATACAAGCTCAACAAGGCTCAACCGCTTTACCAATAAGGTGGGTACACGAAAACGAAACAACACATCATATTATTATTAGTAATATTATTAAAGGTAATGGTAACTTAACAATTAACTATAACGGGCAATTAATTGGAGCTAACCAACAAGGTGTTAAAAAATTTTTAGTGCCAAACGCCAATGAGTTTAAGCTTTTAAACACAGTAGTTAACAACGAACCCGACCAATATGTTACATTACAGTTTTCAGACAAATTAGATCCTAATCAAAACTTAGAGGGTTTAATTTCTATAGAAAATAGTAGCGGCACAGTAAATGTATCTGAATACGAAAACAATGAAAACAATACTGAAAAGCTAGCGATTAAGGAAACTAAACTAACTTATTTAATTGAAGGTAATGCCATAAAAGTTTACACTAACCAACGTTTTGTAGATGCAAGAGAGGTACTAATTAGTAACGCTATTAAAAACAACTTAGGTAAACAATTAGCACAACCTATAACGCAACAAGTTTATTTTGAAGACTTAAAACCAAACGTTCGTTTAGTTGGTAAAGGGGTTATAATGCCAAGTTCTACGGCATTACTTTTTCCGTTTGAAGCCGTTAATTTAAATGCAGTTGATGTAAAAATAACACGCATTTACGAAAACAACATATTACAGTTTTTACAGATAAATGGTTTAGATGGCAACCAAGAGTTACGCCGCGTTGGAAAATTAATTATTAAAAAGAAAATTATTTTGCAAAACAACGGAAACCCAATGCGTAACAAATGGAATAATTACTCTATTGATTTATCATCATTAATAAAAGCTGAGCCTGGTGCAATATACAATGTAAGTTTGAGTTACAATATTAATTACTCAACCTACAATTGCCAAAGCGACACAACGTTACAACACAATGATGATTTTGTTGATCATAATTTAGATGAAGATGAACAAGATTGGGATTATTACAATACTTATGATAGTTATTATAACGAAGATTATTACTACGATTATTCGGAAAGAAACAACCCTTGTTCAAGAGCCTTTTATAGTAACAAATCAGTTAACCGAAATGTTTTAGCCACTAACATTGGTTTAATTGCTAAACGTGGCAATGATGGAAAAATAAATGTATTTACTTCTGATTTAATTACTACTAAGCCATTAGGAAATGTTACCATTGAAGCCTATGATTACCAACAACAAAAATTAAAACACGTTACTACTAACGCTGATGGAACTGCTGTTTTAGAAACCAAGCAAAAACCATTTGTATTAATTGCAAAACTTGGGGAGGAACGCACCTACTTAAAATTAGACGATGGAAATTCTTTGTCCTTAAGTTCATTTGAAGTAGATGGAGATGTAGTTCAAAAAGGCATCAAAGGATTTATTTATGGCGAACGTGGTGTATGGCGCCCAGGAGATAGTTTGTTTTTATCTTTTATATTAGAAAACAAGACCAAAGAATTTCCTGAAAATTATCCTGCGTCATTAGAATTAATAAATCCACAAGGGCAAGTGGTACAAAAATTAACCCGCACTAAACACGTTGATGGTTTTTATAATTTTACAACTAAAACTGAAAGCTCGGCTCAAACAGGCGTTTACTTAGCAAAAGTAAAAGTAGGCGGCGCTGTATTTACTAAAAACATTCGTATTGAAACGATTATGCCAAATCGTTTGAAAATTAATTTAGATTATAAAAAAGAGAAAATTTATAGTTCAGATTTAACTTTAAACAGCGACTTATTTATTAACTGGTTGCACGGTGCACCGGGAAGAAATCTGGAAGCAAAAATTGATGTATCCTTATCTCAAATAGAAACAAACTTTAAAGGTTATAAAGGATTTACTTTTGATAATCCTGCGCAAAATTTTTATTCGGAAACACAAACTATTTTTAGTGGGCGAACAGACGATAATGGTAAAACAGTTGTTAACGCACAACTAAGCGACACCAAAGATGCGCCAGGGTTTTTAGCTGCAAACTTTACTATTAGAGCATTTGAAGAAGGTGGATCTTTTAGTACAGACAGATTTACGATTCCTGTTTCGCCTTTTACTAATTATGTTGGGGTAAAAATTCCTGCTACAAAAGATGGCGAACAATATTTAGAAACTGACATTGCTCATAACGTTGAGATTGCTACAGTTGATGAATTCGGTAAAGCAACCTCTCGTTCAAACATCGAAGTAAAAGTATATAAATTAGATTGGCGCTGGTGGTGGGATAATTACAATCAAGATTTATCTTCATACATCGGTAGTAATTACCACGAACCAATTTATACAGAATCTATTTCGTCATCAAACGGAAAAGCAAATTTTAAATTACGTGTTAACCAACCTTCATGGGGACGTTATTTAGTGTATGTAAAAGATGTAGAAAGTGGCCACGCTTGCGGAAAGATTGTGTTTATTGATTGGCCAAGCTGGGCTGGTAAATCACCAAAAGGAAATGAAGGTAGCAATGTATTAACGGTTAACACTGATAAAGACGAATATAAAGTTGGTGATAAAGCAAAAATTTTAATTCCTAGTCCGCAAGGCGGAAAAGCCTTAATTAATATTGAAAACGGAAGTCGTACTTTACTAAGTAAATGGATTGATACCAAACAAGGTATTACTGAATATGAATTTACGGTGACCAAAGAAATGACACCAAACATTTATGTATTTGTACATTTAATTCAACCGCACGCACAAACAGTTAATGACTTACCAATTCGCTTGTACGGTGTGGCTTCGTTAATGATTAAAGATGAAAACACGATTTTAAAACCTGTAATAAAAACAGACGCCGTTTGGAAACCAGAAAGCCAAGCATTTGTAAAAGTGAGCGAAGAAAACGGAAAAGAAATGGCTTATACATTAGCCATTGTTGATGAAGGCTTATTAGACATCACTCGCTTTAAAACACCCGACCCTTGGAAAGCATTTTATGCCAAAGAAGCATTAGGTGTAAAAACATGGGATGTGTATGATAATGTAATTGGTGCTTTTGGAAATGCGATGAGCAGAATTTTATCTATAGGAGGTGATGATGCCGCTAATAATAAGCCAGAAAATAGCGCGCAACGTTTTAAACCAATGGTGCGTTTTGTTGGTCCGTTCCATTTAAAGAAAGGAGAAACAACCACTCACAAAATTGATATTCCGCAATATGTAGGTTCAGTAAGAGTGATGGTAGTAGCGGGTTATCAAGGTGCTTATGGTAATGCAGAAAAAGCAGTGCCTGTTCGAAAACCATTAATGATACTATCAACCTTGCCAAGAGTATTAGGTCCGAGTGAAGAAGTGAATTTACCAGTGACCATATTTGCGATGGAGAAAAAAGTGAAGAATGCGAGTATTACAATTACGACAGATAAATTTGTTGAAGTAATTGGAGGCAGTACGCAAAACGTTACTTTTAATTCGATTGGTGATAAAGTGATTAACTTTAAATTGAAAATTAAAGATGCTTTAGGAGTTTCTAAAATTAAGATTGTAGCCAAAGGTGCTGGAGAAACTGCCAGCGAAACAATTGAGATTGCAGTTCGTGCCAATAATCCTAGCGTGACTGATGCTGATGAATATGTTTTAAGTTCTTCAAAAAACTTATCAGTCAACTATACGCCAATTGGCATGAGTGGAACCAATAAAGCCTTTATTGAATTATCGACTTTGCCGTCTATAAATTTATCGCAACGTTTAGAGTATTTAGTTCAATACCCGCATGGTTGTGTAGAGCAAACTACTTCATCGGTATTTGCTGGTTTATACTTAAATGATATTTCTGATTTAACTAAAGAACAAAAATCATTTATCGATAACGCTACAAAAGCTGCAATTAATCGTTTAAAAGGATTCCAAACTTCTAGTGGTGGTTTATCTTACTGGCCTGGATTGAACAATGCTGATGAATGGGGAAGTAATTATGCCGGACATTTTTTAATTGAGGCGAAAACAAAAGGCTACTCATTACCTTATGGTTTATTGGATAATTGGAAACGTTACCAAAAACAAAAAGCACAAAATTATACCAGCAATAAAAACACGGCATATTATGGCGAAGATTTAACGCAAGCCTATCGTTTGTATACATTAGCATTAGCAGGCGCTCCTGAATTAGGCGCCATGAATCGTTTGAAAGAAAAGGCTAATTTATCTAACGAATCAAAATGGCGTTTATCGGCTGCTTATGCATTAATTGGACAAGCAGAAGTAGCGAAGAAGATGATTTACAATGTATCATCAACTCCTAAAACTTACCAAGATTATTATTACACTTACGGAAGCTTAGAACGTGATGATGCGATGATTTTAGAAACGATGACGTTATTGAAAGATAATAGTAATGCATTTTTAAAAGTAAAAGCATTAGCGGCTAAATTGGGTAATAACGAATATTGGTTCAGCACACAATCTACAGCCTACTGTTTAATGGCAATTAGCAAGTATGCAAAAGTAAATAGTGATAATTCAAATGTAACTGCCGATGTGAAAATTGGTTCTGAAAATATGACTGTTTCTGATTTCTCGAAAACTAAATTCAAGATGATTGAATTAAAAAATGCGAATGCTACTATTCCAATAAAAATAACTGTAAAAGGCACTGGCAATTTATTTGCACGCATCGTTAAACAAGGTATTCCGAAAGCAGGAACAGAAACTGATAAATTTAGTAATTTGGAGTTAATCATAAATTACAAAACATTAAATGGCAACCCTATTGACGTCACTAATCTTGAACAGGGAACTGATTTTATGGCGGAAGTTACTATCAAAAACCCTGGCATAAGAGGCATATACAGAAACTTAGCCTTATCACAAATATTTGCGAGTGGTTGGGAAATTAGAAACCAACGGTTGGATAACATTACTTACATCAAAGGTGATGTGCCAACTTATCAGGACATTAGAGACGATCGCGTATATTCTTACTTTGATTTAGGTGTAGGTTTTGTAAAAACATTTAAAGTATTATTAAACGCATCTTATAATGGAACGTATTATTTACCAGGAGTAAATTGTGAAGCGATGTATGATAATAGTATTACAGCTCACGTATCAGGTAAATGGGTAACTGTTAGAAAGCAAGCGATGCTATAGGCTAGGTTAATTAAACAGGTTTAATTCGCAAAAACAAACAACATTTAACTAAGAGTTAAAACTGTTTTTTTATAACTCAATTTAAAACGTTTTTTTATTTTATAAACAAAAACAAATTTGCTAAAAATATAGTATCTTGTAGCCTTTAAATTTACAGATAACACAATGATAACTATTGGTACAAGAGGCAGCGATTTAGCACTTTGGCAAGCTAACTACACTAAAAACTTATTAGAACAAAAAGGTCACGAGGTTACAATAAAAATAATTGAAACCAAAGGCGATAAATCGCAAGAGTGGAATACTAGTTTTGATAAATTAGAAGGCAAGGGTTTTTTTACTAAAGAGTTAGAAGAAGCTTTATTAAATAAAACAATTGATGTTGCCGTACACTCACATAAAGATTTACCAACCGAAAACCCCGAAGGGTTAATTGTTGCAGGCGTATCGTCTCGCGAAAACCCAGCCGATTGGATTATTATGCGAGAAGAATGTGAAGATGAAAAACAAAAATTTAAATTAAAAAAAGGGGCTAAGGTTGGTACATCATCTGCCCGCCGCAAATCGCAACTACTAGCTTTTAGGCCCGATGTAGAAATTACTGATTTGCGTGGCAATGTGCCAACACGCATAAATAAATTACGCAATGGCGAGTACGACGCCATTATACTTGCCGCAGCAGGCATTGAGCGCTTAGAATTAGATTTATCTGAATTTGAAGTAGAGCAACTTGAGCCAATGGAATTTGTGCCAGCGCCCGCACAAGGTGTTTTGGCTTGGCAAATACGCGAAGATGATTATAAACTTACCGATGTGTTTGATGCTATTTGCGATTACGATGTATTGGTAAATATAAATTTAGAACGCAGGGTTTTAAATTTATTAGATGGTGGTTGCCAGTTGCCACTAGGTGTTTATTGCGAATCTGATTTAAACGACTTAGATAAAAAACTATTTAAAATTGCCGTTTCGGTTGCCGATGCTTGGAACACGCAGCCAAAACAATTGTATTACGAAACAACAAACACCGAAGATTTACCCGAAAAAATTGTTGAACATATTAAACGTATTTCATCAAAAACGGTATTTATATCAAGAGATGAACACGAAAACAATCGTTTAAATAATTGGTTACGAAACCTTGGCTTTACAGTTGAAAACAAAAGTTTAATTGATTTAAAAAAACTAACAATAAAAATTTTACCAAAATGCGATTGGCTGTTTTTTAGCAGTAAACACGCTGTTGATTTCTTTTTTATGCAAAAGCCAGATATTGGTAACGCAAAAATTGGGTGCATTGGCAAATCAACTTCACAAGCAATAAGGGAGTTAGGCTTACGGGCCGATTTTATTGGCCAAAGCACCGATACAAAATTAGTTGGTAAGCAATTTTCGGCCCGAGTAGGCTTAGGCGTTTGTGTGTTCCCAATTCCGCGCGATAGCATGCGAACCATACAATGGCAGTTTCCTAAGCAACAAAACGTTATAGATTTGCCAATTTATGCCACACTAAAAGTGCCACACGAAGTTGCGCAAACAACCAACATACTTGTTTTTACAAGCCCTAGTAATGCCGAGTCGTATTTAGAGGTAAATAAAATAGAGCCTCACCAAACAATAATTGCAATGGGCGAGGCCACCGAAAAATCATTATTAAAAGCAAAGGTTAAACCGCATCAAATTCATAAACCATTTACGTTTGATGATTTAGGGTTATTTAGAGCAATACTTCACACACTATAAATAAATGAAGTAAAAAATGAACCCCTATCAAAATCCTGATATCTTTATAGGCAACCTGCGATTACAAGAGCCAATAACAACACTAACAGATATGTTGTTTTGTTTTGTTTGTTTTATTGCGTTTTTTAAAACAGCTGCGCAAGCAAACAATAAGGCCATTAATTTGTACCGTTGGTTTTTTTTACTTACAGGTATTTCAACACTTGTTGCTGCATTGGTTGGGCATGCGTTTTTGTATCACTTTGGCGCACAGGCAAAAATATACGGTTGGGCATTAGGCATTATTAGTATTTCGTTTTCTCAATTTGCTGCACTTAACCATAGCGCCAAAACGTTAGGTGCAAAATATTACAAAGCGCTTATTTTGTTGTTTAGTTTAGAAACCATTATTGCATTTATATTAACCTTTGTGTTTTGGACATTTATTGTGGTTGAAATACACACCGCATTTTGTTTGTTAATTGCCGTAGTTAGTTTAGAATATATAAATTACAAAAAAACCAAATCGACCTTAAGTAAAAATATGATACTTGGTGTAGGTATTTTAGTTATTGCTGTACTGTGTCATCTCTTAAAAATTGCCATTTCAAAATGGTTTAATCATATCGATTTAAGTCATATTTTTATGACAATAAGCATGTATGTTATGTACTTAGCTGTTAAAAATAATTCCGAAAAAATTAAGGTAATTAATAATTAAAATTATATACTACTATGTTAACTAGTCGCCCTCGTCGTAATCGAAAATCAGAAACCATTCGCGGTTTAGTACAAGAAAACCACGTTTCGGTAAACGATTTTATATTTCCTTTATTTTTAATTGATGGTAAAAACAAAACATCCGAAGTAAAATCAATGCCAGGAATTTATCGGCTAAGTGCCGATTTAATGTTGAAAGAAATTGAACAATGTTTAAAGTTAGGCATTAAAACGTTTGATGTTTTTCCGAGTTATACCGATAAGTATAAAGATAAATTAGCTACCGAAAGTGTTAATCACGATGGCTTGTATTTAAAAACATTAAAACTTATTAAACAAAAATTTCCGGAAGCTTGTATTATGACCGATGTAGCCATGGACCCTTACAGCAGCGATGGGCACGACGGGCTTGTAATTAATGGTGAAATTGATAACGATAAAACATTAGATATTTTAGCCAAAATGGCCGTGGCACAAGCCGAATGTGGCATAGATATTATTGGGCCAAGCGATATGATGGATGGGCGCATAGGTTACATTAGAAAAGCATTAGACGACGCAGGACACGCCAATGTTAGCATTATGAGTTATACTGCAAAATATGCCAGCGCATTTTATGGCCCATTTAGAGATGCTTTAGATAGCGCTCCAAAATTTGGCGATAAAAAATCGTACCAAATGAACCCAGCAAATAGCCGCGAAGCCTTAATTGAAGCTGCGCTCGATACAAACGAAGGAGCCGATTTTTTAATGGTAAAGCCAGCCTTATCTTATTTAGATGTGATAAAAGATTTAAGTATAAACTTTAATTTGCCAATTGCTGCCTACAATGTAAGTGGCGAGTATGCCATGGTTAAAGCTGCTGCCGCAAAAGGTTGGATAGATGGAGACCGAGTGCGTGATGAAATTTTATTAAGCATTAAGCGAGCGGGTGCAAGTATTATATTAACTTACTTTGCAAAAGAATGGGCCTTGCAAAATAAAAACAAATAGCCGTTGAGCCGTTTTTTTATATTTTTATTAGTAATAAGTTGCCAATATTTTGCGCAACAAATTGTAACTGTTAAATATAGTAAGCCTTTTGCTATACTTAAATTTTTAGAAACCGCTAAGGGTTCTTACAGTATATCAAAAACATATAAACATCAAATAGATACCTCGTACTTAGCGACGGATAAGGTATTTAAAAATTTAGTTAAAGAGTATGCAACAATTAATTTAGATTATACCTATCAAAAAAATCAGTTCCCCGAAAAACGCAAACACATTACTTCTACTTGGGATTTAATTTGTATAGCCTCCATAACATCAAACAACAACGATGAGTTTTTTGTAAAAATAATAGGATTACTACCTAATAGCGATTATTTAAAACTAAAAAACTTATTTACTATTGCCGAAGGTTTTTATAACCGTTTTTCGTTTAACAACTACAACAACCTTACCATTAATAAAGTAAATGAGTTGCAGGCACTATCGCCTAAATTAAACGACTTGTTTAAAAAATTTACAACCTTTTATGGTAGTAGTTGGGATAAAAACATTCCGTTTAACTTGGCTATTTACCCTATTTATGGTAATAGAGGGCAAACAACCGCAACACCACATGCTAATAGTTTAGAGATGGGTTTTTTAACGCAAGACGACGATAACTTTGGATTACTATCGGTTGGTATGCACGAAATGTGCCATGTGTTGTATGATGAGCAGCCTATGCAAACACAAGAAATGATTGACGATGCTTTTAGCGACAGCCTTAGTATTTATAGCCGATTTGCTTACCATTACATTGACGAGGCTTTGGCAACCGCTTTAGGAAATGGATTTGCATATAATTATTTAACCACCGAACTAGATAGTAGCGAATGGTATAACGACAACTACATTAACGCTTATGCAAAAGCTTTGTACCCAATGGTTAAAAATTATTTAGATTCATCTAAACAAATAGATAGGCAATTTATACATAACGCGGTGTCGGTTTTTCGAAAAACGTTTCCAAATGCAATTTATACTTATGAACCACTATTAATAAATACCGATGTTTATTTTGATACAGAAAATGAGTTAGAGATTAACGAACTAAAAGGCTATTTGCACAACGCATTTCGTATTTATAGCAGCAACACCATTTATCCTTTGTTAGATAACAATAATTTTAGCTTTATAAAAACATCAACCGAAACCCAACTAATTTTTGTGTATAAAAACAACAGCAAGGTTTTATTAAAATTACAACAACAGTTTGCAAAATTAAAAACACTACCACTAACTAAAAAAAATACAGTTGTTAGTTTGATTGATAAAAATAACCGTGCGGTAATAATTGTGTTTGCCCAATCGTTACATCAATGCAAAGAGGCCGTCAAACTTTTAAAAACCGAAAAAACGTTTACCCCTCAAAAATGGTGGTGTGAGTTTTAAATAATTGCAATAGGAATATTAAATGCTAACAGCAACAACAACAGCGCCCCAACAATAATACGATACCACCCAAAACTTTTAAAACCATGCTTAGTTAAATAACTAATAAATGTTTTAATAGCTAAAAAGGCAACAATAAATGCAACAAGGTTTCCAAATGCCAAAAGGCTAATTTCGTGAGCGTTTAATATTAAACCTTCTTTATAAAAATCTAATAATTTTTTAGCGGTTGCGGCAAACATAGTAGGTACAGCTAAAAAAAACGAAAACTCAGCTGCGTTTTTACGAGTTAATTTTTGGCTCATACCACCAATAATTGTACAAGCGCTTCGGCTCATACCTGGCCACATTGCAAGGCATTGAAACAACCCAACTTTTAACGCCTTAATATACGTTATATCTTTTTCGTCGTCTTGATTATTGTTTATAAACCACTTATCAGCAAACAATAAAACAACACCTCCAATAAATAGTGCAATTGCAACACCTAAAATGTTTTCAAGTGCAGCATCAATATAATTACCTAACAGTAAACCAAAAATAGCCGCAGGTACAAATGCTACTAGTAGTTTAGTATAAAAATCAATCGATTTAAAAAAGCGGTTAAAATATAAGGCCACTACAGATAAAATTGCGCCCAACTGAATAGCCACTGTAAATAATTTTACAAATGGCGTTGCTTTAATGCCCAACAAAGCCGTAGCAATTATCATGTGCCCTGTTGATGATATTGGCAAAAACTCTGTTAAACCCTCAATAACAGCAATTATAAAAGCCTCTAGGTAAGTCATTTTAACAATAAAAAGAATGTAATTTAAAAAACTTAAACGTTAAACAATTTAATTAGATTGTTTTGGTTTATACATAATAGCAACAATAACTGTAATAAAACCAGCTAAACAAACCATTGGTGCAACCGTAATGCGTTGGGCATTAAAAATTTCGGGATTAAACACGTTTGGGTCTTCGCTACCACCACCAATCATTAACGCATAGCCTAAAATTAATAATGCAATGCCCGCTACTAAAATTTGATAGTTTTGTTTTCCAAAAGTTGTTTTCATGTAGTATGTTTTTATTGTTGCTTAATTTAACAAAGCTAAAAAATATTTGTGTTTTTCAAAGTATATAAACGCCTTTTTCAACTAATAATTCGTTAATAATTCGTAATATTGTTATTATATTATAAAATTAATTATGGCTAAAATTGCATTAATTACAGGCGTTACAGGGCAAGATGGCGCCTATTTATCTGATTTATTGTTAAGTAAAGGATACATTGTTCACGGCATAAAACGCCGCAGTTCGTTGTTTAATACCGATCGTATTGATCATCTGTACCAAGACCAACACGAAAACAACATTAATTTTAAGTTGCATTACGGCGACTTAACCGATAGTACCAACCTAATACGAATTATACAAGAAGTTAAACCCGATGAAATTTATAACCTAGCAGCCATGAGCCATGTTAAGGTTAGTTTTGATACGCCCGAATATACCGCTAACGCAGATGGAATAGGCACTTTACGTATTTTAGAAGCTATTCGTATTTTAGGTTTAGAAAAGAAAACCCGTTTTTATCAAGCATCAACATCAGAGTTATATGGCCTGGTGCAAGAAATCCCTCAAAAAGAAACAACCCCATTTTACCCACGTAGCCCTTATGGTGTAGCAAAATTATATGCATTTTGGATTGCAAAAAATTACCGCGAAAGTTATGGCATGTTTACCTGCAATGGCATTTTGTTTAATCACGAAAGCCCACTAAGAGGCGAAACCTTTGTAACGCGCAAAATTACACGCGCTGTTGCTAAAATAAGTTTAGGCTTGCAAGATAAATTATTTATGGGCAACATAGATAGTGAGCGCGACTGGGGCCATGCTAAAGATTATGTTGAGGGTATGTGGCGCATGCTACAGCAAGATGAACCAGATGATTATGTATTAGCAACAGGGGTAAAAATATCGGTACGCGAATTTATAAACATGTCGTTTAACGAGGTTGGTATCACGCTTAAGTGGGAAGGAAAAAACGAAAACGAAAAAGGCATTGATGCAGCAACAGGTAAAATTATTGTTGAAATTGATCCAAAATATTACCGACCAGCCGAAGTTGATTTATTAGTTGGAGATGCAACTAAAGCCAAAGAAAAAATGGGATGGACGCCAACTTACACTGTGCAAGAATTATGTAAAGAAATGGTTGCAGCCGATTTAGTAATATTTAAAAAAGATAAATATTTATTAGATGGTGGGCATTCTATTTTAAATTACAAAGAATAATTTTTTTAATGTATACCTCCGAAAAAATACTAAACATTTTGCAAAGCGATAAACAAGTTTTAAAAAATTTGCATTTAGCGCGTATAGGTTTATTTGGTTCGGCAGCACGAGGAACCCAAAGCGAAAATAGCGATTTAGACTTTTTAATAGAATTTGAAGAGGGCTTTAAAAATTTTGGCAAAAAATTTGATTTGGTTACTAAAGAATCGCTCACGCCATTTATATATAACAGTGTTTTAAAAGATATAAAATATGTACAAATCGTCGATTGAGCTTATACGACATATTGAGAGGGAAACTAATTTTATTATAACTGCCACAAAAGATAAAAATGAATCTGTGTTTTATAATGATGAAACATTAAAACGAGCCATTACAAGATCTTTAGAAATTATTGTAGAAGCTTCATTTTCAAGTAACTAATATTTTAAAAAATCACACCAAAAAATCAGAATAAATAAACATGAATTTTAATTCGAAAATATACATTGCGGGTCACAGAGGCATGGTTGGCAGTGCAATTATGAGAAACCTTATAGGCAAAGGATTTACAAATATTGTTACTCGCACATCGGCCGAGTTAGATTTGCGTAACCAACAACAAGTTGCTACTTTTTTTGAATTAGAAAAACCCGAATATGTTTATTTAGCTGCTGCAAAAGTTGGTGGCATACAAGCAAACAATACCTTTAGAGCCGATTTTATTTACGAAAACTTAATGATACAAAACAACACCATACATCAATCGTATGTTAATGGTGTTAAAAAATTATTGTTTTTAGGCTCATCGTGCATTTACCCTAAATTGGCCGAGCAACCATTAAAAGAAACGAGTTTGCTTACAGGTTTACTTGAAGAAACAAATGAGCCCTATGCCATTGCAAAAATTGCTGGCATTAAAATGGTTGAAAGTTACAAGCGCCAGTACGGTTGTAATTTTATATCGGTAATGCCAACAAATATGTATGGCCCTAACGATAGCTATAACTTAAACAACTCGCATGTGTTGCCTGCATTAATACGTAAGTTTCATGATGCAAAAGAAAACGATTTGCCGTTTGTAGAAATGTGGGGAACTGGCACACCAATGCGTGAGTTTTTGCACGCCGATGATTTAGGCGATGCTTGCGTGTTTTTAATGCAAAATTATAATGGCGAGCAATTTGTAAACATTGGCTCTGGTACCGATTTAACAATAAAAGATTTAGCTTTATTAATTAAAAACATAGTTGGATATACTGGCGACATAAAACACGATTTATCTAAACCCGATGGTACACCTCGTAAACTAATGGACGTGTCGTATTTACACAGTTTAGGCTGGAAACATAAAATAGAATTACACGAAGGTATTACACAAGTATATAATGATTTTAAAAACAAAAGCGGTATTAAAGTTTGGTAATTTTTTCAGTAAATTAAATTATATGACAATTAAAAATCAATAAATAAAATCTACATGAAAACAATTTGTGGGTTTATTTGCAGGTGTAAAAAACTTACACTATGTTTTTTAATAATTATTAATGGTTGTTTGCAGGCACAGTTTTATAACCTTCCCAACGAATTTTTTTTTAACCTTCAAACACAGCGTAATTTATCAAAAATTGATAGCTCGCAAGTGCACACAAGCATACAACCTTATGTTTATTTTTTTAATAATAACTATAAATTTGTTGGCGATACAACGCACGTGTTTAAATTTATTAAAGATGATAAAGGCATTGATAAAATTTTCAACGATCACTTAATTCACATCACATCAAAACAAGGTAAGTACGAATTTAAAGTTGACCCACTTTTAAATTTAGAAAACGGCAGGGCAGAATACGACACAACTAAAACTCAAAAAATATCAACCAACACACGTGGTTTTATTGCAAGCGGCACAATAGGAAAAGATTTTTATTTTGAAACCATGTTTTCCGAAAACCAATCTTTTTTTCCACACTATTTACAACATTTAAGTAATGCAACAAAAATAATTCCAGGGCAAGGGCGCTATAAAACATTTAAAAAAACAGGTTACGATTATGCATTTTCTTCGGGCTTTGTTTCTTATCAGCCCATAAAACAATTAAATTTACAAATAGGTCACGGCAAGCAAAAAATTGGTAATGGCTATCGGTCATTACTATTAAGCGATAACGCATTTAATTATCCTTATGCACGCATTACTTCACAATGGTTTAAGGGCAGGTTGCAATACACAAATTTATTTGCAGCGTTAATGAACCTAACAACTGGCGGTGCAAAAACTCCAAAAAACACCGAAGCTTTGTATCAAAAAAAAGCAATGGCCCTGCATTATTTAAGCCTTAATGTAACAAAGCGGTTTAATTTAGGTTTGTTTCAAAATATGATTTGGAATGCAGCCGATAGCTCAAACAAACAGCATTTAGAATGGCAATATTTTAACCCAATTATATTTACCAATTTAGGTTTTTATGGTTTAAATAATAAAAACAACAACCTTATTGGAGCCAATGCTAATTTTAAAATAACAAGTACACTAAGTGTGTACGCTCAAATAATGGCTGATGATTTAAGCAACACCACCAATTTAGGAAGCGCAATTGGTTATCAAATTGGCACAACCTATTTTAATGCACTTAATTTAAACAACCTAACGTTACAAGCTGAGTTTAACGATGTTGCTGAGGGTTCCTACAACAGCCCACAAGGCACAACCAACAACCAAAGCTACTCGCACTATAACCAAACCCTTGCCTATACACCTGGCTATGGCAAGGAGTTTGTTTTTTTAGCCGATTATAAATACAAGCGCATGTTTTTAAATGTTAAATACAACAAACAATTAATAAGCTTTAATCAATACGATTTATACACGTTAAATTACACCAAACTACAATTTGGCTACACTCTTAATACTGCTTATAATTTTAATGTATCTTTAGGCTATAATATACGAAAACAAAATTTTTTAGGATTTACAGCATCAAATAATAAAACTAATTTTTATACACTGAGCCTTAAATCAAATTTATATAACACGTATTACGATTTTTAAAAACTATGGCATTATTAATTTTAGTATTTATAACAGCGTTTTCGGTTGTTTTATATAGCACACCATCACTTATAAAAGTGGCGGTTTTAAAACGCTTAATTGATTTGCCAACCGAGGATAGAAAGGTGCACAAACGAGCGGTACCAACAATTGGCGGTATAATTATTTATGCAGCAACATTGTTTTCTTTTTCGTTGTGGTATAATATTGATGATTTGCATGAATACGAACAGATATACGAATCGATAAAAGAATTTAAAATAATTGTTGCCACCAGTTTGGTGTTGTTTTTTGTTGGCGTTAAAGATGATATTATTGGCACATCGCCTGTAAAAAAATTATTTGCAAACATATTAGTTGGTTTAATTTTAGTATTAATGGGCGATATACGCATAACGGGTTTACACGGCATTTTTGGTGTTAACGAAATACCATACTGGGGTTCTGTATTTTTATCGTTGTTTACATATATAGTTGTTGTAAATGCTATGAATTTAATTGATGGGCTTGATGGCTTGGCTGCTGGCGTTGGTTTTATAGCCGCAAGCGTTTTTGGCACTTGGTTTATTTTTGCTAACGAATACACCTTGGCATCTATGTCGTTTGCTTTAGCTGGCTCTTTAGCAGGGTTTTTAGTTTTTAATTTTTCGCCAGCTAAAATATTTATGGGCGATAGTGGTTCGTTAATAATAGGAATGTTTATTTGCGTATTAAGTATTAAGTTAATTGAATACCCGCTATCTCGCATAGATGGTTTTTGGATACGGATATCAAACCCAGTATTTGTAATTGCTGCATTAACCTACCCGTTAACCGATACGTTGCGCATTTTTATAATTCGCGCCGCTAAAGGCCACTCACCGTTTGCTGCCGATAAAAATCATTTACACCACCGTTTATTAGGGTGTGGTTTTTCGCATGCTAAAACAGTAATTATTATTTATTGCTATAGTTTTTTAACGGTATGCGTATCGTTACTTAGTTATTTTTTAAACCCAAGTTTATCGTTAATTGCCGTGCTGTTGTGCAGTGTTATATTTATACTTTGCGTGCAACTGTGCTACAAAAAAGTGCAGCAAAAAACACAAGTTCAACCTTAATAATGCTAAAGTTTTTATTTAAAATAAACGCCTTTGCTTTTGCCTGTTTGTGGTTTCCGTTCAGTAAACTAATAGCTCAAAACAATTTTCAAGCACAAACAATTTTTATTAATCAAGAAACACAACAAACAATTGATGTTTGGAACCTCAAACACCCATCTCTCGAATTTCATTCGAGCCTTAGGCCTTACATAAGCTCAAGTTTAAATGATTTTAATGACACCATAATTGAATATGCGCATTACCCAATTAAAAATTATTTTTTGAGTAAAACGATAAACGAGGGCCCAAGTAAACACAATCAATATAACTTTCAAATACTACCAATTGTTGATTTACAGTTAGGTTACGATGCCCTTAAAGCAAACCTTGTAACAGAAACATTTGGCGGTGTGCACACCAAACTAAACATTAACAAAGATTTTACATTTGCCTTAACAGTAATTGGTGGGCGCGCATCTTACCCAAATTTTACCGATACTATTATAAAAAACACAGGCTTAATACCTGGCTTGGGTAGGGCATATAAATCATCTAACGGTAGTTATGCGTTTGCTAATTTAACGGGCTACTTAAGTTATAGCCCAAATAAAATTTTTAATTTTCAGTTAGGAAAAGATAAACACTTTGTTGGCGATGGTTACCGTTCATTGTTATTATCTGATAACGCTAACAGCTATCCTTACGCTAAAGTAAGTGCAACTGTTTGGCGCATACAATACAGTGTGTGGTATAGTTGGATGAAAGATTTTTCGTTATACGATGGTTCCGAAAAAAGTTTACAAAATAAGTTTGGAGCCTTTCATTACTTAAGCTTTAATGCTTTTAAAGAGCTTAATATTTCGTTTTTTGAAAACGTGGTATGGCAAGGCACCGATCATAATCGCACACGAACCTTTGAGGTTAATTATTTAAATCCTATTGTTTTTTACCGCCCTCAAGAATACTCGGTTGGCTCGGCCGATAACTCAATGATAGGGTTAAACATAAGTGGTAAAGTTTTTAATCGCTTAAAATTATATGGGCAAGTAATGGCCGATGAGTTTTTTTTAAAAGAAATTAAAGCTAAGCGTGGTTGGTGGGCTAACAAGCAAGGTTGGCAACTTGGCGCTAAATATATTAATGCTTTTAATATAAAAGGTTTATCGTTGCAGGCAGAATTTAATGAGGTAAGGCCTTACTCTTATTCGCACGGCAGTGTACAGCAAAACTATGCGCATTATGGGCAAGCTTTAGCTCATCCGTTTGGGGCAAATTTTAAAGAGTATGTAGGTTTTATAACATACCGCAAAAATAAATGGCAATTAAGTGCTCAAGTATTAAGTGCCGAAATAGGGCTAGATACTGGCAAAGTAAATTTAGGCCAAAATGTTTTTAAAAGCTATGTTACTCGGCCCTACGAGTATGGCCACCATACACTACAGGGTAACAAAACTAAAATAATGCAAAGCGACATAAAAGCTACGTTTTATATTTTACCACAATTAAATTTAAGAGTTGAGGTAGGCTACATACAACGCGCCATAACAAACAAACTTAATTACGAACTACAATCGCCATACATTTATGCTGGTATTAAAACTAGCATCCATACCTTTTACCGCGATTATTAAATCAAGTATGCGTTTTTTAATCGTGTTGTTTTAAATCGCGCGCACGTTTAATTTTACGCTCTTTAATATTAAAAAACTCTATAAGCATAGCAAATGCCAAAGCTATGTAGGCATAGTTTTTATTTATCTCAATGTGACTTTCGTGAGGTAGTGTTGTGTTATAACAATCTACTAAAGCTTCGCCAACTAAAATGCCACCAATAACTAATAAAAACAAAAGGGCTACCATTTTAATACCAGGGTTTTTGTTGATAAAATCAGAAACCAATCCCGAAAACAAAATCATTAACAACATTGATATAACAACCGCCGAAACCATAATTAAAACAACGCCCGATAAACCAACCGCCGCTAAAATACTATCAAACGAAAAAACAAAATCAATAATAACAATTTGCATAATTATAGCATTAAAGGTGTTGCCCTTGCTGTTTGGAGCACCAATTTCATCTTCATCGTTATGCATTTTTTCTTGAATTTCTTGCCATGTTTTAATTAATAAAAACACACCACCGCCAAATAAAATAAGGGCTTTGCCCGATATGCCGTAAGCGCCAATATGAAAAAAAGCATCTTTTAAGCCAGCAATCCAACCTATACAAAACAACAGTACGGTGCGCACTATTAAGGCAAGCATTAAACCAATGGTACGTGCTTTAGATTGTTGATGGCGTGGTAGTTTATCAACAGCTATTGATATAAATATAATATTGTCAATACCTAAAATTATTTCTAAAATTGTTAGGGTTAATAAACTAATTAAGCCATTAACGGTTAATAAACTTGATAAATCGGAGGTGAGGTTGTGCATTTTTAAATTTAAAAATGTAAATATAAGTGCTTTTTAAGCGGTAACCTAAAAATACTAATATTGATAATCAATACGTTATGATTTATTTAGTACTATGTGTTGCATAGTACTAAATAAATTTAATATCTTTGTGAAGCCAAGTAGTAAAAAACTATTGGTACTATAAAATTACTTATACCAATTTAATTTTTAAAACTGCAGATTTAAAACAGAAAGGGACATTTAATCATTAACTCAAAAAGATTACGCGAATTTTTAAGAGTTAAATATTAAATGAAAGTAAAAAGTTAACTATAAAAACAACAAATTAAAACATAAAAAAATGAAATCAATTTTAAAAAACAAACTAGCAATTTTAGCCTTAGTGTTTTTGTTGGGTCATAATTTAAACGCAACTAATAATCCTTTAAAAAACAACACAAGTGAAATTAGTAATACTATTAAACAAAAAATAAAGTTTAATAATCTAGCATCAACTAAAAACGAAAAAATAAACGTTGTGTTTACCGTTAATGACTTGGGACAGGTAAACTTAGTAATTGCAAACACAAACAATAAGCAATTAAAACAAAGTATCGAAAGTCAGTTTATGACTTTAAACTTAAGTCAACTAAAATCAAACAATGCTTACAGTATTGTATTTAACTTTAAAACAATTTAATTATGATAAATTCAGAAAACGCAAAAGCACAGATGCGCAAAGGTGTTTTAGAGCTATGTATCCTATCAATACTTTCTCAGCGCGATGCCTATCCAACCGAAATAATTGAGAAATTAAAAGAAACGAAACTTGTAGTTGTAGAGGGCACACTTTACCCATTACTTACACGGTTAAAAAATACAGGGTTATTAAATTACCGTTGGGAAGAAAGCACCTCGGGCCCACCACGAAAATATTACATGCTAACCGAAATAGGATTAACGTACTTAAAGGAGTTACAACTATCGTGGGTAGAGTTAGTTGATGCAGTAAGCAAAACAATTAATAACTCAAGTAGTAATTAAAAAATAATTAACCACAACTTAAAAAAATTAAATAACCCCATTAAATAATTTATTATGAACAAGACAGTAACCATAAATATAAGCGGAATTATATTTCATATAGAAGAAGATGCTTACGCAGCATTAAGTAAATACATAGCAACCATACGTGGGTATTTTAGCAAGGCCGATGGTGGTTCGGAAATTATGAGTGATATTGAAGCGCGCATTGCCGAAATGCTACAAGCTAAAACTAGCCCTATAAAACAAGTTGTTTTAATGAGCGATGTTGATGCAGTAATGGAAAACATGGGTAAACCCGAAGAGTTTGCTGGCGATAGTCAAGAAAATTTTTCAAATCAAAACGATAACAATTCAAATAATAATTACTCAACCACAAACAACGAAACAGTAACTAAACGCGTGTTTAGAGATGCTGACAATAAAGTGTTAGGCGGTGTGTGTGGTGGTATTGGTAATTATTTTGGTGTTGACCCAGTTTGGATGCGTATTGCAATTGCTTGTTTATTCTTTTTTGCAGGAACAGGATTTTTGTTATACTTAATTTTATGGATTGCAATTCCCGAGGCTAAAACAACTGCCGAAAAGCTTGCGATGAAGGGCGAAAAAGCAGATATTAATAACATTAGCAAAACAGTAATGGAAGAGGCCGAACAACTAAAAAAGCGTGCCGAAAAATACGGTAACGATTTTAAAAACATGGCTACAAGTACGGCGCCGAAAAATGCTGCTGAAAAAGGCGTTGATTTTTTAACCGATGTAATAACAAATGTAGGGCGCGTGTTATTAAAAATAATTGGTGTGTTTTTGGTTATAATTGGCGTGTGTTTGTTTTTAGGTTTATTTGGTTCGGTGTTTGGCCTATCGTTTTTTACAAATAACATTGATGGTAAAGATTGGATAGATTTATTTTTATTAGATGGTAGCGATTTATATGTTGGTTTAATTGGGCTAGTGTTTTTTGTTGGAATACCTGTCATCATGCTTATATACGGAGGCATTAACCTATTATTTAAAACACATTACACAAACCGATGGGTAAATTTAAGTGCAGGTGTTTTATGGTTGTTTGGCTTTATACTATTATTATATGTTGGGTTAAGAACCGCAAAAGAATTTAAGCGAGATGCAAAAGTGCGCGAAAATATAATAGTAACACAAAGCGATACTCTTATATTGAAAATGAATAATTTTAATGTTAATATGAGCGAAATGGTTGATAATTATGCAACCGACGATGAGGGTAACTTTAAAATTAGAAACCGCAAAAGCGATTACATGATTGGTAAAAATGGAAATGAGCGCTATTTGTTAGGCCATGCGCAACTTAATATTATTAAATCGCAAACTAACCAAATAGAAATTGTTGTTGTTAAAGAAGCTAAAGGCTTTGATAAAAAAATAGCATCAAATCGTGCGCAAAACATTAAATACACCGTTTCGCAAACAGATAGCTTGTTGTTGTTTGATAATTTATTTAAAGTAAACAACGCCGATAAATTTAGGTTTCAGGATGTGAAAGTAATTGTAAAATTGCCTTTAAATAAGGTTGTTTACTTAGATAAAAGCTTAGAAGATTTTATGTACGATATAGAAAACGTAACCAACACATTTGATGGAGATATGGTAAATCGTAGATGGATGATGACCGAAAAGGGCTTAAAGTGTTTGGATTGTGATGGTTTAACTTCATTAAACGATAATGCAAAAGATGAAGATGCTGACGAGGAAAAAGAAGTAAATATAAATGTTAATGGCGTGAAAATTAATGCCGATAATGCGAGTGTAAAAATTGATAGTACGGGCATTAACATTAAATCGAGCGATGGCAATGTTATTATTAATAATAAAGGAGTACACGTTAATTCAAAAACAAAATAACGATATTAATAATTTGTAGTTAAACAATGTGAGTTATTAATAAAAAACCCTTTCGGTAATTGAAAGGGTTTTTTGTAATTATTATTTAACGTTAAAATAGACTAGTGGCATTTTTTTAATAAAAAACAGCGCCTTATTTTTTAGATATAACCATGTTGTTTATAAAGTCGTCAAATAAATAACGCGCATCTAGTGGTCCAGGGCAAGCCTCGGGGTGGTATTGTACCGAAAACGCCAACTTGTTTTTAATGCGAATACCCTCAATGGTATCATCATTTAAGTTAAGGTGTGTTATTTCAATATTTGGATTTTTTGCAACATCATTGGCGTTAATTGTAAAGCCATGGTTTTGCGATGTAATTTCTGATTTACCCGTAATAATGTTTTTTACTGGGTGATTTATGCCGCGATGACCAGCATGCATTTTATAGGTAGATATGCCTTGCGATTGCGCCAATAATTGATGTCCTAAACAAATACCAAATACTGGCAAGTTAGTGTTAACTAATTGCTTAATTAAATTAATTTGATTAAGCATAACACTAGGGTCGCCTGGGCCATTGCTTAACATAACACCTGCGGGGTTAAATTCTAAAATATCGTTAACCGTTGCCGTCATTGGAAAAACCTTTAAATAACAATCGCGATTAGCGAGCGAGCGTAAAATATTTTTTTTAACTCCAAAATCTAAAACAGCCACTTTGTGTGTTGCCGCTTCGTTACCTACTGTATAAGCAATAGTAGTTGCAACTTTCGATGATAACTCTAAACCATCCATAGATGGTGTTTTTGCTAACATTATTTTTAACGATTCAATATCAGTATCATCAGATGAGATGATGCAATTCATTGCTCCTTTATCTCTTATGTAACGCACAATAGCACGGGTATCTACATCACTAATAGCTACTACACCATCGTTTGTAAAATAATCTTGTAACGATTGCGTTGCCCGTTTACGCGAAAAGCCAGCGTTAAATTTTTTACAAATCATTCCTGATATTTTTATGCCATCGCTCTCTATTTCAGTTTCTTCAATACCATAATTTCCAACGTGCACGTTGTTCATCACTACTATTTGTCCAAAATAAGAAGGGTCAGTAAAAATTTCTTGGTAACCACTCATACCTGTGTTAAAACATATTTCGCCAGTGGTTGTTCCTATTTTTCCGGCAGCCTTACCTTCAAATACTTTTCCGTCTTGTAATAATAAAATGGCTTTTGCTTTGCTTTTATATTTTAATTGCATCGTGTTTTTTAGAAAGGGTTATCTAAAACTCAAAAGTGCAACTATTTTTGCTAACATAAAAACGATGTTAATAGCTTTTTAAAAAAGTTTATTGTTTTGTTTTTTAATGCAATTACAATAATTGCCTTGACAGTTAACAAGCTACTTGTTTTTGTTTTTTGTTTCGTAAAGTGCAATTATTTTGTTTTTCGATTCTAAAATTTCTTTTAATAAAACCATTTCTTTTTTTAATTGTTCAACCTCTAAAGTAAGTATCTCAACCTCAAGTTGGTTTTTTGGCTTTATAAAAATTTGCTTTTTGTCAACATCCTCTAACTCTTCTATTGATATTTTTAAGGCCTTGCATATTAAGGTAACGGTATAGTGGTTGGCTTTTCCTGTTTGTTCAATGTGTGATAATAAAGCCCTTGTTCTGCCAACCTTATCAGCTAACTGTAACTGAGTGTAGCCTTTATAAACTCGTGCTAGTTTTATTTTACTACCTAAATGCATATTTAAATAACAAAAACAATTAGTTTTCATTTTGTAAATTTCATTTGCTTTTTGATAATTTTTTAATACATTCGTTAGCCTCAACTGTATACTATTAATAATGTAAAGCGCCTTTATTGCAAGTTTTAAGTTGCGAAACATTGTAAGGTAAAAAACATAAAATCATAACATAATATGACCACAACAACCAAACTAACCCTAGCCTTTGTTGTTATTACAACTGTAACCAGTTTCTTGATAGCGTAAACAAAATGGAGCTTCAGCCGAACGATTTAGAAGCCCTTAAAACGAACTTCCCGAATGTTTCCTTTATCTATGTGTTCCAAACAACAAAGGAGGGTAATTTCAGAGGTTCTAACCACTTTCAACACGATGTTGATGTAGTTATTGAAATACCCGAAAAAGGTAGAGCTACGCAAAACGGACGATTTAATCAGGGTGGGGAGATGCAGATATTCTAAAAGTAAAAGGTCGGAAATTCCGACCTTTTTTAATGTACTGAATGTCAATAGTTTAATTAGAATTGTAATATCAAAACCGAATCTTAGCGTATCACAAAGTATCATTTTTAATTGCAGGAACGAATATTTACCGTATCTTTGCGTATCACAAAGTATCAAAAAAAACAAAAATGAATAATAACATACACACATTTTCATTAGCTCTTGATTTTAAACTAATGAATGAACTCAGCAGTATAGATAGATTTGGCGGCTCATGGAGTTTAATAGAAAAACGAGAAGGTCGGCAAACTCTTAAACAGTTAAAATCAATTGCCACAGTTGCAAGCGTGGGTGCTTCAACTCGTATAGAAGGTTCAAAAATGACTAATGAAGAAGTTAAAGCTTTAATTTTTGATAATATTAAAATTGAAAAATTAGTAGAACGTGACCAACAAGAAGTTATAGGATATTTTAGCGCACTTGATATAATTTCAGAATCGTACAGGGATATTGAAATTACTGAAAGTAGCTTAATGAATCTGCACAATATCTTAATGAAATATAGTGACAAAGACCAATGGCATAAAGGGAGATACAAACAACATCCCAATTCGGTTGAGGCAACAAATCCTGACGGAACAAAAACAATTATTTTTGAAACAACTGCACCGGGTTTTGCAACCGAAGATGCGATGCGTGCATTAATTGATTGGTATAATTCAGACAATACAACACCGCAAATAATTAAATCAGCAGTATTTGTTTATGACTTTTTAAGTATTCATCCATTTCAGGACGGTAATGGTCGATTAAGTCGACTTCTTGGTACTTTGTTGCTTTTAAAATATGGTTACTCATGGATTCAATATGTTAGTTTTGAGCATGAGATTGAAAGTCGCAAAATCGAATATTATCAAGTTCTTATGGATTGTCAGCAACAACGTCCGGGCGAAAATGTTTATTCTTGGATTATTTTCTTTTTAGAATGCTTGGGTAATATCCAAAACAAATTAATGAAAAAATTGGATGTCCAAAAAAGTGAAAATCAAATGTCGCCAAGAGAAAAAATGATTTTTTCATTTATTGAAAACCATCCGGGATGCAAATCGGGAGAAATTGCAGAGAAACTGAAATTACCTTTACCAACTGTAAAAAGAATATTGTCTGATATGGTGGAAGGTAGATTTTTAATGAAATACGGAACTGGTATTGGTACAAACTACACAACTGAAAAACTGACCGAAGTAAAAAGTAACGTGGCAATGACACTAACGGATAAAGAGCCGAAAAAGGAATTTATTTTAAAAAATAAACATTCATTTTTGGAGATTAAAAAGATAATCCTTTCTCCAAAATTCAAATGGACAAAGCCAGATGACTGGAGTAGAGTATTAATTAATAAACCGTTAATGCTTAATATCACTTGCTATAACAGCAAAGGGGCTAAGAGATTACAACCGTATTCAATTTCAACTTTCAACAATCCGTATTATTTCGAGCCGTCATTTACATTAAGTAGTCCAATACATATTCCTGTAAATTTATGGGAGGGCATTCCAAATGATAATGAATTTCCAATAAAAGTTACTTTAGAACTTTCAGGGGAAATGCCTACTTTTGATTTCGATGTGTTGCTCGTTTATGATGCAGCATTAGAATAAATAATTAAACATGGACAACCATAAAAATGTAGAAGAAAGAAAAAGTTTTCATATAGAATAGATAGTGATAGAGTAAGAAAAAAAATCCAAAATGATTGGATTCATAACGGCGTGAATAGCCCTCATTTTATAAATATTTCAACTGGCGTTCATCCTTACGGCGGTTATTGGCCTACTAAAAAATTCTCTTTATGGTAAAAAATGTTTTTATTATTTTACTTTTCGCAACTCTTTTCATGAGTTGTAATTATACTTTAATTCCCCGTAGTTATTTTAAAAATTACAAAACTATTAGTAGTTATAAATTAGATACATTTCCCTTAATAATAAACAATGTTTATGTTTTTGAAAACATTGTTATCTTAAATGAATACAAAAAACACTATAATTATAATGGCAAAGTTATCACGTATGAGTTTTTTTATAAAAATAATTTAGCCGCAACCACAACTATCCGAAAGTTAACAAAAAAATAAATGCCTGTGAAAAGCATATTTTTGAAAAAAGTTTCAAAAATTTCTCAATATGCCCTCATTTCACA
>JAYSUQ010000263.1:0-2966 GCA_043718985.1 Bacteroidota bacterium
ATTAAGAATAGATAAAGCTAATTTAAAAAGTTATAGCTTATCGTCGGTTTTGGCTTGTTTAAACGGAACGCCAGCTGCCGATGTGTGTGCAAATGCACCAGTTATTTGTAATTTAAATGGATATTGCGGTAACACAAGTGGCCAGTACACGGCAGATAATACAAATATTACTGGTTTTTGTGGTACTATTGAAAATAATTCGTGGTTAAGTTTTATAGCAAGTGGACCAACGGCACAATTCGAATTTACATCGGGCGGTTGCCAAGATAACAACTCGGGCATTCAAGCATTAATTTACGCATCAAGTAACTGCAGTAATTTTACTCAAGTTTCAAACTGTGTTTCGCAAGGTAGTGGTTCTGGCTCGTTTACAATAACAACTAATACTGCTTTAATACCTGGCACTAAATATTATATTATGGTTGATGGTTTTGGAGGTAATATTTGTAATTACTCAGTTACCGCACAAAGTGGCGTAGCAACAAACCCTCAAATTACTGCAAACCCAGCACAAATTTGCCCAGGTAAATCTACCCAATTAGCCAGTAGCATTGTTAGCACTAGTTATAGTTGGACGGCAAGTGATGGAACCATTTTACCAAACACTCAAAATATTACAGTTAGCCCAACTGTAACAACAACCTATACCTTGCAAGTTGGTCCATCTGGATGTTCGCCAACTGGTGGCTCGGCTGTACAAACTGTTTCAATTACAAATACTTTGCCTGCGCCTAACTTATCGGCACCTAGTGGTGTGTGTACTGGTAATAATATTACGTTATCATCTTTAACTAATGGCGGTACATTTATTTGGACAGGCCCTAGTGGTTTTACTTCGGCGCAGCAAAATCCTGTTATTTTAAATTTTTCGCCATCAAATGTTGGTACCTATAGTTTAATTATTGATTATGGTGGAGGTTGCACAACACAACAAGCTACATTACCAGTATCAGCTTTAGTTGGCCCTAATGTTGGTTTAACTGCTTTGCCATCAAATGTAATTTGCCCAGGCTCTCAAATAAACTTAACCGCAAGTGGTGGTGGAGAAACTTTTTTTAATCCAGCTGTATATAATTGGTCTTGGATTGCTGCAGAAACCTCAATGACTACTTCTGGTTGTTTATTAGCAATTTGTTTAAGTGGAAATTACCCTCAAGGTATTAACGCAACTAAAGATGCTGTTGCAACTCCGTCAGTAAATACTCAAATTTGCGTTTCGGCATCAAGCCCAAATGGTTGTGTTAGTAAAGCTTGTCAAAACATCATAGTACTATCTAATAGTGTATTAAATGTATCGCCATCAGTAACTACTTGCCCTACGCAACCTGTAACGCTTACTGGATCTGGCACTAGCACTTACACTTGGCAACCAGGCTCATTAAATGGAGGCACGGTATCGGTTAACCCATCAACAACTACAATTTATACGGTTACAGGTACTGGTTGTAGCGCTGCTATTTTAAGTAATACGGTTGAGGTTGCAGTTATATCTAATCCACCAAATTTAGGTGCAATTTTAACGCCAAGTTTAGTTTGCCCTAACGAAACCGATGTGCATTATACTGTAAATAATATTGCAAATACAACTTATAATTGGACACTGCCAACTGGTGCGGTAGTTACATCAACAACATCAAATACAAATGATATTGTAGTTAATATGGGTTCGGCAACTGGCACATTTACTGCAGCAGTAACAGCAACAAACTCTTGCGGTGCAACAACCGAAACTGTTACTATACAAGTTGCTCAAATAACGGTTACAGCAGTAGCCACGCCAAGTGCCTATTGTAACCCTGGTAGTGCTACTATTACTGTTGGTGGTGGCTATTGGTACGATTGGCAGCCAACAACTAATTTAAGTGTATCGAGTGGTACTAACACAACAATAATTGCATCGCCAAGTATTACCACTAATTATACTGTTACTGGTAATAAAGGCGCTTGTATTAATAGCACAGTTATTACTATTAGTGTAGGTAATGCATCGGGTCCATTAACAGTTTCTCCATCAGTTACTACTTGCCCAACTGGCTCGGTAGCATTAACAGCTGGGGGTGCTAGTACTTTTACTTGGTCGCCAAGTACAGGTGTTATTGGTTCGGTTAACAATGCAGTACTAAATACACAACCAGCCACAACAACAATTTATACTGTTACGGCACAAGGTTGTACAGGTATATCAACTAATACTGTAATGGTTACGGTTGTTAATCAAATTGTTGTTAATGCAACGCCAAACAGCACCACTATTTGCGCAGGGCAAACTGCAAACTTTACAGCAAGTGGAGCTAGTAATTATGTTTGGGCATCGCCAACGGCTACTAACATTGGCACTAACGCAACAATTAATGTTAGCCCAACTACAAATACTACTTACACTGTTACTGGTAACATAGGTGTGTGTGTAAATACTGCAATTGTTACAGTTAGTGTAAATGCCCCATCTGTATTTACGGTTACAGCAAGTAGCAACACTATTTGTAACGGCCAAAGCACAACGTTAACAGCGGCTGCCAATGGCGTTACTACATTTACTTGGAATAATGGCTTATCAACTCAAAACCCATTTACGGTATCGCCAACTACAAACACGGTTTATACTGTTGTTGGTAACTCGGCTTGTGCTGCAAGTGGGCAAATAAATATAATTGTTAACCAAAGCCCTGTAATTGGGGTAAACTCACCAACTGCTTGTTTAAACCAGCCAGTTGTTTTAATTGCAAGTGGCACCGCAACTTCGTATACCTGGAGTGGGCAAACTGCTGGTGCAAATGCTACAGTAATGCCAACAACTAACGGGCAAGTATATACTGTAACTGCTACCTTAAATAATTGCGCTACAACAAAAACTACATCGGTATTTGTAAATAGCCCCATAGCATCATTTACAGGTATTGATGTTGCCGACCCACAAGTTGGAACCGTTATAACCTTAACAAATACAACTACTAGCGCTTCTGTTT
>JAYSUQ010000264.1:0-8287 GCA_043718985.1 Bacteroidota bacterium
AAAAATTATAGCGAATTTGCAAATTATTTAGCATCTTTATAAATATGGTATCAATAATAATAACAGCATATAATTACGAAAAATATATTGAACGCGCCATTAGAAGTTGCCTCGATCAATCTTTTTCATCTAAAAATTTTGAGGTTATTGTAGTTAACGATTGTAGTACAGATAATACAACTAAAATTTTAGAAAACTATAAGGATGAAATTAGAGTATTTAATTTCGAAAAAAATGTAGGCCTATCGGCTGCTCGTAATTTTGGTGTAAAAAAAGCATTAGGCCAATTTATTTTATTTTTAGATGCCGATGATTATTTGCAACGCGATTTACTACTTATACAAAACACGTTTTTAGCCGAAAATAATAAGCTAGATGCCGTTAGTATTGATTATTATTTGGTAGATGATAGAGGTAACCATTTAGAGCACGTAAACTCCGAACAAAAACCAATTGCTTGCGGCATTATGTTTCGTAAAGATTTGTTAATTGATATTGGCCTATACGACGAATCGTTTAGAGCGCGAGAAGAGGAAGATTTAAGAATTCGTTTTTTAAAAAAACATACTATTTATAATATTATTTTACCATTGTATCGTTACCGCATGCACGATAGTAACCTAACAAAAAATAATGATGAGATGGATAAGTACAAACAACAGTTAGATAATAAACATGGATAAATTGATAGCAGAACAAATTTATTTAAGACCAATTGAATTAACCGATGTTAATGAAAATTATTTAAGTTGGTTGAATGATGAGGATGTAATGCAAGGTATAGCGACTAGTGGGTACAATATTGAGAAATTAACACAATATGTTAACGAAAAAATAAAAAATAAAAGTATTGCATTTTTTGCCATATGTGACAATATAACAAATCAACACATAGGTAATGTGAAAATTGATTTTTTTGATGAAAAAACAAATATATCAGAAATAGGCTTATTGATTGGGAATAAAAATTATTGGGGTAAAGGGATAGGTTATGAAGCTTGCAAACTTGCTATAAATTATGGTTTTAATACCATGAATCTTCGGAAAATTTATTTAGCAGTATACGAAAATAACTTAAATGCAAAAAAAATATACGACAAGCTTGGTTTTAAACTTGAAGGTACTTTACGAAAACATATTTTATCTAAAGGGATTTTATGCGACAAATATTTAATGGGACTTTTTAAAGAAGAATTTATAAAATGAACCTCTTAATTATACAAGCCCGCATGGGTTCTACGCGCTTGCCAGGCAAAGTTTTAAAAACAATTAAAGGTGTTGCGTTATTAGAAATACAAAACCAACGCATTAAAAAAAGCAAATTGGTTGATGAAATAATTATTGCAACAACCACTAATATAGAAGACGATGCGATAGAAGCATTTTGTGCCGAAAAAAACATTTTATGCTCGCGCGGTAGCCATTGGGATGTGTTAAGTAGATATTACAATGCAGCAATACCTTACCAACCTACAAATGTAATACGTGTTACAAGCGATTGCCCTTTGCATCATTTTTCGGTAATAGATTTTGTGATAAATGAATATTTAAAATCGGGTAACGATTATTTTAGCAATAGTAATAACGAACCCCATTTTTTAGAAGATGGTTTTGATGTAGAAGTGTTTTCATTTAAAGCTTTAGAAACAGCCTATCACGAAGCAAAATTATTATCGGAGCGAGAACACGTTACACCTTACATTAAAAACTCGGGCAAGTTTACGTGTGGATGGAAAAAATATAACGATTCGTATCAATTTAAATTATCAGTTGATTCGCAAGAAGATTTTAATGCCGTTGAAACCATTTTTAAATCGTTTGATACACTAACCGAATTTGATATGAATGATGTGATAGAACTTTTAAAAAACAAACCCGAAATTTTAAGTTTAAATAAAAATTCAGTTATTAACTCGGGTTATACAAAATCTATTAATAACGATAAAACAGTTTAAAAAAAATTCCCGCAAATTTCGCAAATTAACGCTAAGCATAAATGCAAGAGAACGATATTTCATATAAAATAAGGGGCTGTATATTTGATGTGTATAATGGCTTAGGTCCTGGATTATTAGAATCTGCCTATGAAGCAGCCTTAATTTACGAATTAACAAAAGCTGGTCTCTCTGTAAAATCTCAAGTTGCATTACCACTAATTTATAACGATGTTAAATTAGATTGCGGATATCGAATAGATTTGTTAGTTGATGAGAAAGTTATTATAGAAATTAAATCGGTAGAAAATTTGCTAGAAGTACATCATAAACAAGTATTAACATATTTAAAATTATCAAAAATAAAACTAGGAATACTAGTTAACTTTAATTGCAATCAAATTGATAAATCAATTTTTAGAAAAGTAAATAATTTGTAAATAATCAAAAAACATTTCTGCGAAAATTTGCGAAATTTGCGGGATAAAAAAACAGCCAATGATAAACAACTTTACAAAATCAAACCAATATCGTAACACTATTCACAATTTAATTCCAGGTGGTGCGCACACATATAGTAAAGGCGATGACCAGTTTCCTATACTATCGCCAGCATCAATAACCCACGGCAAAGGTAGCCACGTGTGGGATGAAGATGGTAACGAATACATTGAGTGTTTGGGAGGTTTAGCATCTATTAGTTTGGGGCATGCTTATGAGCCTGTTATAGAAAGAGTTGTGGAGGAATTAAAAAAAGGAAATAATTTTTCACGACCATCAATAATTGAAAAAGAAATTGCCGAAAAATTTTTAGCAATGGTTGGCACACACGATATGATAAAGTTTGCAAAAAACGGATCGGTTGTAACCACTGCAGCTGTAAAGTTAGCGCGAGCCTACACGGGGCGTAAAATTGTTGCAAGGCCAGCCGAACATCCTTTTTATAGTTATGATGATTGGTTTATTGGTAGCACCGATGTAAAAAGCGGCATACCAAGTGATATACAAGCCTTAACCGTAACATTTAAAGCAGATGATTTACAATCGTTAACAGATTTGTTTGATAAATACCCTAATCAAATAGCGTGTATTATTTCGGAACCGGAAAAAATGAATGAACTGCAACCCAATTTTTTAAAAGATGCAATTGATTTAGCTCATAAACACGGTGCTTTATGGATAATGGACGAAATGATTACTGGCTACAAAACAGATTTTCCGGGGTCGATGAAAAAATATAATGTAGTACCCGATATGACAACCTGGGGCAAAGGCATAGCAAATGGTTTTTCGTTTTGTTGCTTAACAGGTAAAAAAGAAGTGATGGAGTTAGGTGGGATTAGAAACACTGGCAACGAAAAATTATTTTTAATAAGCACAACACACGGCGGCGAAACATCGAGCATTGCAGCAGCAATAGCAACAATGGATGAGTTTGAAAAACACAATGTTACGGCACACAATCAAGCAATAGGGCAACAATTTATTAATGGCTCTCAAAAAATATTTCAGTCGCACGGGTTAAGTCATTCATTAAAAAACTTACAATTTAATTGGCACGCATCTATTGGTTATTTTGATAACGAAGGCAATAACTGTTTTGGTTTACGTACCTTATTTCATCAAGAGTTAATAAAATATGGTGTACTATTTCAAGGTGCATTTTGCCCACATTTTTCGCATACACAAAAAGATTTAGAACACATTTTAAATGCTATGAACGAGGCTTGTGTAGTTTATAAAAAAGGATTAAACGAAGGCTACAAAAAATATTTAATTGGCGAAGCTATTAAGCCAGTATTTAGAAAAATAATTTAAAATAAGTAAAACTCTAACATAATAATTATGATAGTAAAAACAACCGATGCAACAGCTATAAATTTTAAACAAAAATTTGATTTAACAGGTAAGGTAATTGTAATAAGCGGTGGCTGTGGTTTAATAGGCAGGGCTTTTTGCGAAGCTGTTGCACAATTTGGTGGTAATGTTGTAGTGGCAGATATTGCTTTATCTAAACCATCTGATTTTGCTCAACAATTACAGCAACGAAACAATGTTAAATGTTTAGGTTTTGAAGTTGAAGTTGAAAATAAAAATTCGGTAATAGCTTTAAAAGAAAAAGTATTGGCAGAGTTTGGTCGCATAGATGGATTAGTAACTGGCCATCAAAACAAAACGCATTTAATATTTGAACCTTTTGAAGACGTAAGCGAAGAAAACTGGGATAAAGTTGTTGAAGTAAATTTAAAAGGTACATTTTTATTGTGTCAAATTTTAGGTACTTATATGGCAAATCAAGGTAGCGGTTCAATTGTAAACATACCCTCAACATATAGTGTAGTGGCTCCTAATCAAAATTTATACAAAGGCACTAAAATGGGTTGTCCTGCTGCATACTCGGCAAGTAAAGGCGGTATTGATGCATTATCGCAATACTTAGCAAGTTACTGGGGGGCAAGGGGAGTAAGGGTAAATATGATAACACCACACGGCGTTTGGAATAACCACGAAGAACAATTTGAAAAAAACTTTGCAAACTTTAGTCCAATGCAACGCATGAGTTATAACCACGAAGTAGCGCCTGCATTAATTTATTTATTAAGTGATGCAGCAAGTTATGTTACGGGCAACAATATGTTAGTTGAGGGTGGATGGACTGCATGGTAAAATTGAATAAAAAATAATTAATTAAATTTTAATATTAAACTAAAAATGAAACTAGTAGATTTTTTAAACAACTATAATTCTGAAATAATTACAAAACCCTATTTAATTGCAGAGGCTGGCGTTAACCACGAAGGCAGTATGGAATTAGCTAAGCGATTAATTGATGAAGCTGCCGAAGGTGGCGCGCATGCAATTAAATTTCAAACATACAGAGCCGATACCATTGCAAGTAAAGATAGCCCCTATTATTGGGATATTACCAAAGAACCAACACGTACACAACACGAGCTTTTTAAAAAATACGATAAGTTTTGGAAAAAAGAATATGAAGAATTAAAAGTGTATTGCGATAAAGCAGGTATCGAATTTATGAGTACACCTTTTGATGCAGAAAGTGCCATATTTTTAAACGAACTAATGCCTGTGTTTAAAATATCATCATCAGATATTACAAACTTTAATTTTATTGAACAACAATGTAAATTTGGTAAACCAATTATTTTATCAACTGGCGCAGCTCATTTATGGGAGGTGCAAGAAGCTGTAGATATTATTGAAAAACATGGTAATAAATTATGTTTAATGCATTGTGTTTTAAATTACCCTACGCCAAACCCTAATGCAAACTTAGGTATGATATGGGATTTAAAACGAAAGTTTCCTAAGCATGTTCCTGGATATAGTGATCATACCTTACCCCAAGCAATGGAGGTAATACACTCATCTGTATTATTAGGAGCCGCAGTAATCGAAAAACATTTTACACACGATAAAACACTGCCAGGTAACGATCATTATCATGCAATGGATAAAAATGATTTAAAAGAGTTTTGGCGCCGATGGAATACAACACAAGAGTTATTAGGATCGTTTACCTTAACAACTTTGGCAGATGAAGAACCTGCCCGTAAAAATGCACGCCGTAGTTTGGTAGCAGCAAAAAACATACCAATAGGTAAAATTGTTGAGGCAAGCGATTTAACCTGGAAACGACCAGCACACGGCATTAGTGCAAAATTTTATAACGATGTAATTGGCAAAAAACCATTAATTGAAATTACAGAAGACACTGTATTAAAATGGAATATGTTTGATTAAAATGGACAGTAAAAAGTTTTTATTCATATCGCATATTACGCCATTAGCAAAGCGCTCACAACTACGTCAGCATTTGTTTGATGTTATGCAACAATCTTTGTACCAACAAAATTATACAAATTGGAAAGCTTTGTGGATTGGAGAAACAGAAAGGCTAAATGGTAACATAAAAGAAATTGCAATTACAAAGCGAGAAGATTTAGCAACTATTTATTTACGACAAGATGTGTTAGATTACATAAACGATTGCGATTATATTATAAAATTAGATGATGATGATATAATACTACCTAACACATTACAACAAGCCGCAACATTAAACTTTGATTGCTACTGCGATGAACATCATACTTTTTACGACATATCGAGTGGGAATTTAACACAACAAAAACGACCTTGGATTGCCGCTACGTGTATACATAAAAAAGAACACGCCTTAATGCATCAAAATGGGTTACAAATTGCCGAAAATTTTATTAACTCAATTTTTTATGGCGAACACGGTAAAGATTGGATAGCATATTATAAAAATAAAAACATCATATATACCAATAAATTAAATCCTGTTTATGTTCGTGTTTTGTCACCTACATCAATAACAGCTGGGGCAAAAGTGTTTCCGTTAAAAACATTAACAGATGTTGATATGACCATGTATTACAACTATTTAAAAACTTTTGGAATTTGGCAAAACACAAACTTACCACAGTTTACTAATTTTAAAAATGACCTAAGTAATGCGTGGTTTCAATTTGCAAAAATGCAACAAACAAAAATAAAAGGAATTTCAATAACCAATAAATTAAAAGCAATAATAAAATCAATGTTAAAAAATAATGATTAACGAATTAGAAAAATATTTTGATAAACTATGGCCAATTTGTCGCAGTATTACTGGCAATGGATTACGCCAATCGTTAAAAATTATTAATGAAATTGTACCTTTACAAATTACCGAAGTACCTACAAATACACAGGTGTTTGATTGGCTTGTACCAAAAGAATGGAACATTACAGATGCATACATTTTAACACCTGATGGAAATAAAATTTGCGATTTTAACTTAAATAATTTACACATCGTTAGTTACTCAACACCAATTAATTGTAAGCTAACTTTTGATGAATTAAAAAAACATTTACATTTTATTGAAGAAATGCCCACAGCAATACCCTATGTAACATCGTATTATAAAGAAAACTGGGGGTTTTGCATTGCCTATAACGATTTTATAAAATTACCAACCCAAGGTAATTATCAAGTCGTTATTACATCGAGTTTAAAAGATGGCAGTTTAACTTATGGCGAAGCAATTTTAAAAGGAAGTACAGATAAAGAAATTTTATTTTCAACTTACCTATGCCACCCAAGTATGGCAAATAACGAATTATCGGGCCCATTGGTGCAATCGTTTTTATATCAAAAAATTGCAGCAATGCCTAACCGAAAATACAATTACCGCTTTGTGTATGCGCCCGAAACTATTGGTGTAATAGCCTATTTGCATAAAGTTGGCACGCATTTAAAACAAAAATTAATTGCGGGTTATGTGTTAACATGCTGTGGCGATAATGGTAAATTTGTTTATAAAAAATCTAAACAAATTAACTCGTTAGCAGATATAGTAGCAGAACACGTTTTAAAAAATCAAACAATGCCATATGAAATAATTCCGTTTAGTGTTGGTGGTAGTGATGAACGACAATACTGCTCGCCTGGCTTTAATTTACCAGTAGGTTCGTTAACACGAAGTATGTATCAACGTTACAAGGAGTATCACACATCGTTAGATAACAAAGAATTTATTTCGTTTAACGCTATGGAACAAACGGTTAATATGTATTTTGATTTTGTACAAGCAATTGAATTAAACGACGTTTTTGAAACTACAATTCCGTTTTGTGAACCTCAATTAGGCAAGCGTGGCCTATACCCATCATCGGTTAACCCAACAGATGCGCGCGATAAAATACACAACCGTATGCATTTATTAACCTATGCCGATGGTACAAATTCGTTAATAGAAATTGCTGACTTAAAAAACATATCTGTATTTGATTTGCAAGAACATATTGCACCTTTAATGGAAGCAAACATTTTAACTAAAAAAGCAAATTAACATTGCAAACATTTACCGATTTTAAAAATAATTTTTACAATAAAATAACCGATATTAATTTGTTTAACTGTGGTGATGTTAATTTAATTAAAGTTGTTTTAGATGGTTTAAAAGTAGATTACGCAAAAAAAGGAAAGTTAAATTCATACCTATTTTATCCAAGCATTATTTACAACTGTATTTGTTTTATAAAAAAAATTACGAGTAAAAAAAAGGAAATTAAAAGTACACATCAATTTAAAAACTGTAAAATATTGCTTTCGGATGTTGGCCGTGTAATTAACGATGGCGCTGGCAATACAACATCTATTTACTTTGATGAAATAAAACAATATTTTAAAAAAGAAGCTAGTATAAGTGTTTGCGAAAAAGAACTTGAGGGCATAACCGATTATAATTTATCAGATTTAAGGCAACAATTTTTAAATAGTAAATTAAGTTCATCTGATATTTTAATCCGAAAAAATA
>JAYSUQ010000265.1:0-8282 GCA_043718985.1 Bacteroidota bacterium
TAACACTAGCTTAATTGATTTTTTTAAATACATTAGCAATATACAAAACGAAACTAGCGAGCAAATTACTTTAAAAAAAACAGATAGAGATAACGTTGATAAAATTGAAAAAATACTAAACGATACACTAACTACTGGCTTTTTAGGAATTGAACAACTAGCATCTGAGGTAAATATATCGCAAACTAAAATTAAAACTGATTTTAAAATCGTTTATGGTATCAGTATTTTTCAGTATTACCAAAAAAAACAAATGGAATTAAGCACTCAAATGCTTTTCAAAAAATACACAATTTCTCAAATTGCAAACACCCTAGGATACGAAAACGTTAGTAAATTTTCGGCAAAGTTTAAAAAAACATTTGGCGTTGTTCCTACAAAATTTTATTCGCATAAATTTTAATTAAAAAAAATCAATCTCTTTATTGCCGCGCATTGTTTTTTTTAAAACACTTGTATGTATCTAAGTTTTTATAAATTTAAACAATGTCGTTTTGGAGTAAATGAATGTTTCATAAATCTTTATTTTGTCGTTTTAGAGTAATCGTGCAGTTAATTGTATAACTTATAAATTATAGTATCACTAATTTTATAAGTTATAACACCTCCTGTAATTAAAAGCGTGTATGTAATAAAGGTAACCTCAACTAATAACCAAATAAGTAAACGATTAATAATAAATAGGTAAACGCTAACAAACACCCGTCATTGCGAGGCACGAAGCAATCTCAAACCAAGCATTAGCCCCGATAGCTATCGGGGGCTTAGCTGAAAAAGCTCGTAATAACGAAACAAAAAAAACTAAAAACAAACAAAATGAAAAAACTACTACCATTACTTACCATACTAATTGCCTTAAACAGCAAAGCCCAAACCATACGTTACGTTTCACCACTTGGCGCTGGCTCACGAAACGGGCTTAGTTGGGCAAACGCAGCCCCAAGCAATAGGTTACAGTTAATGATAACTGCTAGTAGCAGCCTAACTGCCGACCAAGTGTGGGTAGCGGCTGGTACTTACACCCCAACCCACAACCCAAGTAACGGAATCATTGGAGGAGGAAGAGACCGTGCTTTTTTATTAAAAAGTGGCACAGGCTTATACGGTGGTTTTACAGGCACTGAAACCGCTGTAGTACAAGCCAACCCAACCCTAAACGTAACCACCCTAAGTGGCGATTTTACAGGCGATGATGTTATAACATTTGCAGGTACAAATTCGTTAACTATTGCAAATAATACTACTAATGCCTACCATGTAGTTATTAGTGCAAGCAGCAATAGCTTAACAGTGCTTGATGGCTTTACTGTTAAAGGAGGTTGTGCCGACTATACCTCAGTAGGAATAGTAACTGTTAACTCTCAGAATACATTTAGAAATAATGGCGCTGGATTATACAATATTAACTCGAGTACTCAGGTAAATAATTGTGGATTTACGTTAAATACTTCAATAAATTTCGGAGGAGGTATTTATAATGAAAATTCTAATAGTAATTTTATAAAATGTAACATTAATAATAATTTATTGCAATCTTTTACTCCCAACAAAAAAGGAGCGGGTATTTATCAAATTAATCAAAACTGCAATTACACAAATTGTTCAGTAGTTAACAATATTCATGATTCGCCAGGCCAACTTAACGGTATAGGTTTGTTTTTAGGTTCAGGTTCTGTAACCATTACAAATTCTTTTTTTTCAAAAAATTTACGCTCTACCTCTGCTACTTCGATTAATGATGGCGGAGCTATATTTAGTTTAGGCTCAATTACTATTAGGCAAACTATTTTTAATGAAAATGTTTGTCAGTCTGGTGGTGCTATTCATTTAGCCGGGTCAAACAATAGTGAAGTTAGCAATTGTATTTTTATAGGAAATATCGCTTCAATTGGAGGAGCTATTCGTTGCTTGCATGCAGGCACAGCAAACATTATAAACAATACCTTTTTTAATAATAATGCAACAACAAATGGAGGTGGCCTTGATATTGTTAATGGAACAAATAATTTAATAAATAATATATTTTATAATAATACAGGTGGCGGAAATAACGATATTAATGGCACACCAACCTCAGCCATTAACAACCAAACCCAAGTATACACAGGTGGCATAGGGAGTAGCACCCTAAACCCTGTATTTACTAATAGCATAAACCCCATTGGTGCCGATGGCATTTGGTTTACAGCCGATGATGGATTACAATTAACCGCTACAAGCCCTTGCGTAAATACGGGTACAACAACAGTATTTACACCAACAGTAGATGCCTTGCTAACTGCACGCCCACAAAATTGCGAAATTGATAGAGGCGCATACGAGTACGTGGGTACAGTAATGGCACCATTTACAACCGTACCCACAACCCAAACCATACTTTATGTAAAAAAAGGCGGGGCTGGTTTGCAAAATGGCAGCAGCTGGGCCAATGCCATGCCCGAAGTTGCCCATGCTTTGCACAGTGCACACAATAGCCCAGGTAATACTGTAAATTTTATTTGGGTTGCTACTGGCTCCTACACCCCAGTTTACGATGTTAATTTTGATGCCTGTGCAAGCAACCCACGCGAACGCACGTTTTTATTAAAAAATGGGGTGCGCTTAGTAGGTGGTTTTGCTGGTGTGGTTACCGAAACTAATGTAACCCAAGCCAACCCGCAAGTTAACCCTTGTATTTTAAGTGGCGATTTTAATAACGATGATGGTATCACAGGCACTGGCAATACATTTACGCTTACCAATATTAACGATAACGCTTACCATGTTTTAGTAGCCAGTAACTTAACACTACCCACAGCCATTTTTGGTTTTACTGTTACAGGTGGTAATGCAAATGATATAACAAATTTTAATTTTTTGGGTTGGGGAATTAAAACCTGGCAAACTGCTGGTGGTGGTTTACTTAGCTTTGGCGGTGCCAGTAATTTAAATGTTCTACGTTGCACTTTTACACGCAATGTAGGTTTTAATGGAGCAAACACAACAACTGGTGGTGCAATTTCTTTATTTAATGGCGCTAATGCTTATATTGAAAGTGTAGTTTTTAATCAAAATTATAGCACTTATGGTGCAGGCGTACGTGTAGTTAATTCAAATCCAATATTAGATAAAACGGTGTTTTGTAATAATAAAACAACCGTAAATTCTGTAGCAATTGGAATTTTAAGTGGGCAAATAGCTAATTTAAAACTGTATAATTCTGTTTTTTATAATAACAGAGGTGTCGAAACATTTGCTTTCGGTAATTCTCATACCGTAACTATACAAAATTGTACATTTTTCAAAAATTCAGGTACAGCAGTTTTTAATAACAACTCAACTATTTCTACAGATTTTAGTATTACAAATTGTATTTTTAAATTAAACGGTGTTGATGTAAACTCTTCTTCCATTTACCCTCTAATACAGCTAACGTATAGCACTTTTCAAACTAATAATTACGGTGGTATTGCATTTAATAACAATACACTAACGGCTAGCTTTGTAAATACAGTTACTCCCGAAGGAGCAGATGGCATTTGGATGACTGCTGATGATGGCTTGCAACTATCAACTGGTTCGCCTTGTATAGATAATGGTAACAATGCAGTGCTTACTTATACAGCTGATATTTTAAATCGCACCCGCATTATAAATACAACGGTAGATAGAGGCGCCTATGAATTTAACAGCACCTTTGTAATACCTACTTATACGGTGCTTCCCATTGAGCTATTATACTTTACAGCAACTCCACAAAACAACAACCAAGTAAACCTTAATTGGGCAACGGCCAGCGAGCTAAACAATGCTTATTTTACTATTTTAAAAAGTAGCGATGGGTTAAACTGGCAAGAGCTTGGGCAAGTTACAGGCGCAGGCACCAGCAATCAAAAACACAGCTACGAGTTAATAGACACCAAACCCTACCAAGGCATTAGCTACTACCAACTAAAACAAACCGATTTTAGCGGCAAAAGTAGTTACTCCAAAATTGTAGATGTTAATTTTAATTCGGACATCGAAAATCCTAGCCCGCAATTTGTTATCTATCCCAACCCTGCACAAGAAATGTTGAATGTTGAATTACAAATGTTGAATGAAGGAACCACAACCCTCGAAATTATAAACGCTTTTGGGCAAATTGTATTAACCGAAAATGTTACTTCTAACAACTTCACTTTAAAAACAGATAACTTAAAAAATGGAATTTACATAGTAAAAATTACTTCGACAGGCTCACAGAAAGCAACTAATAACCAAATAACCAAACGATTAATAATAAATAGATAAAAAGATACTAATTGGATTAATACCTACAAAGGCAAAATGATTATGCTAAACGCAAAAAATTAAGTTTACAAGAGATTGAAAAATGGCTAGGGCCCGTGCTTGGGTATTAATTTTTTAAGATACTTTTTTTACATCAAATCAATTAATAAATTAGTTTTATCTTGGTTATTCATCTCCAAAATTTTTAATTTTCTAACTTCAAGTTGTTGCTCGTTAAAATCTTGTTCAATTAATTTGTTAATATTTTTAATAAAATCGTTAGCTGTGTTACAAACAATGCACGCATCTTTTAAATTAGTGCCAACAAGTAATTGTTTGTTAACTAAAACAAACCTACCACCAAACAAAACATTTAATAATTTTAACTTTAAGCCAGTTTCTTGTTGCGTGTAAAGGCAATGTATATGTGCATTTGCAATTAGTTGTTGCATTTGCAATTCGCTACAATTTGCTTGTAAGCTAATGTGAGGGTATTTTGTTATAAGATTAATTAAATGTTGTGGTGGGTATAAACCCGCAATAATAACGTTAACATTAATTGCCGAAAACACATTTTTAATTAACCATATAGCAGCTGTATAGTTTTCGGATACGGATAAATTACCATGGTATAAAATATAATTACCTTTTCCTTTTATACTTTTAATTTCATCAAACTCATGAAAACTTGGCAAATAAACCGAAGGTGTTTTAGGATATTTTTTTTCAAAATAAATTAAATCATTTTTCGATACCGCTAAAATACAACTTGCTTTTTTTATTGTTTTTTCAAAATGGTTTAGTTTAAAGGCTTCTGCGTATAAATATATTTTTTTTAAAAATTGTTTTTCAGCCTTAGCTAATTCTTTAAAATAATGATGTTCAATATTACTATGCCTAAATAATAATTTACGGTTTTGTAACTCTTTATCGTTTAATAAATAACAGGTATGTAATACTTCAAATAAAATAGGATAATTATCTAATAATAAATTTTGTTTTAACTCATTATTAATTCGCGATTTTACATTAAAAGGCAGTAGCGAAAAATGATTTAAAAAAGAAGTATTACGTTCGTAATAATAAATTTTATCACAATAAATATCTAATTCTTTAGCTTTATTTTTGCTGCCATATTTAAAACAATGCAAAATTATTTTTACGCCATTGTTATGTAAACATCGTATTTTATGGTACACATCAATAACACCGCCATAATTTGCAGGATAAGGAATATCAAATGAAACAATGTGTAATGTTTTACTCATTGTTGTAAATATAATCAAAAATTAAAATAAATTATTCAAACACAAAGCCATTACTAATAATGCCTGCTTTAAAACTAGTTAAAAAACTACCCGCTGCATTATAAATTTCGATGGTAGATTTTTGTGTAAAATTACTAGCATCGCTAACATAAATGTTATAGTCTTTTGTATTTACACCTAAGCCATAATAGGTTTTATTACCCTGTGCTATTAGCGCAAAATTAGAGAGTTGATTGTTTGTTATTGGCTGCTGATAAACTCCATTATTTATAAAATAAAGGGTATCGTGTGTTTTATTTAAACATAAATTATGTGGCGTTTGCCCTAAGGTAAAATTAAAACTTGTTTCAATTTGTAGAGTTATAGCATTTATGCAAACTAACTTTGCAAGCTGGTTTGATGCAGAAATACTGCCAGTTAATACCCATATTTTCGAATTTTTATCAATAACAATACTCGATGCGCCATAACCTACATTTATGCTATCTGTAACAACATCGGTAGTGGTATTTATAACATAGCAGTAATTACTATTATCGTTTGTTACAAAAGCTTTATTATAAATTAAAGCCATTTGTTGTGTACCTTTAATGCAAGGTATTGTAGCCATTATTGTATTGGTATTTAAATTTATTACATAAATACCATTATTATGTATATCGCTAACGTAGGCTTTATTGTATGTTATAGGTAATAAATAACGAGGCGAACTTAAACCAGTTATTGTTGCTGTTTTTTTAAAGTCAATATCATTAACAACTTCAATTTTATTTGAGTTATTAATTACAATGTAATAGTTGTTATTATATTTTGTTATACTTTGGCAAACATCGCCTAAGGCCGAGTTATTATTTTGTTGCCCATAATAATTTTCGATAACCGAATTTGATGGAGGATCGTAAACAGAAATACTAGAATTACCTTGTCCTAAATTCCAACCATAATTACCTTCGTTTATAACTAAAACTTTAGTTTCGGTATTTATAGATATTGCAGTTTTTAATGGCTCCTGAGGCTTATCTTTAATACAAGAACTGGTAATGAGTATTATAAAAAATAAATTTAAAAATTTCATTTATAACTAATTTGTTGTTTGTAAAAAAACCAGTTAAGTTCTTTTAAACCTAACTGGTTTTGTAACAGTATTATTGCTTAATAAATTTAGTGTTTTTTATTTGCGAACCATTAATGAGTTTAACAAAATAAATACCTGCATCAAAATTTGATGTGTTTATTATTGTATTATTTTTGCCAATTTGCAACTGTGCTTTAGTTTCAAAAACTACATCACCATTAACATTTGTTATTTCAAGTTTATACTCGTCGTTTGTTTTTGAAGTAAAGTTTAATGTTAAATTATTATTTACAGGATTAGGATAAGTTGTAATAATTGAAACAGATTGTAATTCGTTTACAGAAGTTGTAATGGCAATATCGAAATCATCAATTGCAAAAAAGGCTGGTGTGTTCATGCCAAATTGCCCTACATCGCTCGAGTTTAATGTAAACGAAATACTATCAACTGTATTTAGTGAATTACAATTAACATACTGCCAGGTATTTAAAACATAATCATTAGCTGTACCAGTGGCTCTATAATCGGCTAAATAAACAACCATCGTATTTGTAAATACTCCGTTTTGATAGCCATTAATTGTTAACGAAAACCAATCAGGATATTCGCCTTGGGCATACATACCGCCAGAATTGGTGCCTGTAGTATCACCAAATTTACGAGCAAACGAATCGCCATTTTTTATAGATTTATAAGCAAATGTGGTATTTGTAATGTAAAATCCTTGCACTATTGCATCGTTATATTTTATTTTAATAATCGAATTATTTTGAATTGTTGCATAATTTGACCCACTATGTGCCGAGTAAGTTGATGCACCATATAAATTCGAAAAATCACCAGTAGTAGTATCTTGTACATTTGTGTATGCCGAACCCGATTCCCAATACCCACCAAATGATGTATTCCAACCGTATTCAAAAATTGTTTGGTTTATATTTCCTTCCCAATTATCTGAACTATTATTTTGATAATACGAATTTGGAGATAGAGTAAATGTGTCAAATGTTTCTACAATACCTGTTTGAGCATTTAATGTTGCTGAAAAGCTTAACAAGGTTAAAAATTTTGTAATTGTTTTTTTCATAATTGTGTTGTTTTAATTGTTTAATTGTTTGGTTTTTTATTTTTTATAATTGTATTGTAATTAATTGCAATACCAATTTCATAATTACGCATTGGCATTGGTGCGTTTGATACTACTTGGTAATTTTTATTTAATGCATTACTTATACTTGCAAATAAATTCACAGTAGTTTGTTTTGTTGTAAAAGCATAATTTATTTTTAAATTAGTTAAGTAATACGGGTAAAGCCACGCAGTATTATCGCTTGCAATAAAACGATAACCAGTGTAAGTTTGATTTATAAGAAAATTTATTTTTTTATAACCTAATGCTAAAGTTGCATTGCCATTGTAGCGTGGTGTGTATATAAGTTGTCTGTTTAATGAATTATCATTAGCACCGCTTATGGCTTTGTTGGTAGATAATGTATAGGCTGTATTTAAAATTATTTTAGTAAAAAAACTTTTTTTATGATAAGTTAATTCTGTATGAGTTTCGGTACCACGGCTATGTACTTTTAAAATATTTATAGGGCTCCAGTTAATAGATGAATTACTAGGTAACCAAATTATCCAATTGTTTATTTTACGATTATAGTAATTTGCATTCGCAATTAATAACC
>JAYSUQ010000266.1:0-8255 GCA_043718985.1 Bacteroidota bacterium
GGTGGTCAATTTGAGCCGGTTTACACTGGTCAATTTAAACCGTTTTCAGGTGGTCAGCTTACTCCGGTTTAGGGTGGTCAGTTTCATCGGTTTTTGCACCCAAACATCGTCGGTTTGATAAATTTTAAACTCGATATTTGTTAACGATACGCTAGCTGTATTTAGCAATGTTGTAATGCGAGTTTGCTCTGTAGCATCGTAACACACAATATGAACCCTTTCGCTTGTTACCAATGCTGCCGTCATATCTACCCAAGTTTGGTCTAATCTATCTCTGTAAGTAGCGCCATACTGATAATGATGTGGCCATTGTAACCAAGTACCTTCGTGTGGTAAAGATTCTTCGGGCATTGTATACTTAATAGTATTGTTGGTTTGTGGCGGAGTTGGTTCTACATTTTCATCAACCTTGTCTTCTTTTTTACAAGATGATAAAACGATTAATAATAAACAAACAGCAAACAAATTAGTGATAGATTTCATAGGTATTATTTTTGTACTAAAATTAAAAAATACTACAACAATTGAAATTAAAATTCTCTTAAATGATGCGTTTTGGGTACAGAAAACTTAACAATTGATTTTTGTTACTTTGTAAGTGTACTATTTTTCGAAGCTAATAATAAGAGGGTTTAATTTAACTGTTATTTAATTGAAGTTTCAATACCAACATTAGTAATTTCATTGTACTCTTCAATTGTATCAAATAAATCTACATCATCTGCAAAACAATGCCAAACAACTTTAATGTTTTTTTGTTGCTGCTGTTGCTTTGCAATACTATCAAACAATATTAATAGCATTTTAGAAGTTGCCGAATTGCAATAATCTATTGTAATATTTAGTGTGTATGGATTAAAAGTAGAGTCTAAACTATAACTTTCGAGATACTTAATAATAACATCAAAAAACGAAAATGCATCTTCGGGCAAACACGGTCCAACTATTTCAAACACATTGGCTTGTGGATTAAGTGTAACGCTTGGTGTTAAATCTGTTTTATCAAAAAGTAATTTTTCCATTATTAATTATTTTGAAGTAACGTTTATGTGCATTGTTAAAACAGAATAATGATCAGTTACAGCATCAAAAGTATACTCTATTTTATTTTCTGATTTTTTTACAATTTCAATAATCCCTAAGCCAGCGCCACCTTTATCGGAAATAGTGTTGCATTTTAAACATGTTTTGTAATAGGTGTTAAGTTCTTCAAAATTTAAACTATTAACGTAATCTATTTTGGTTTTTAAACCTAAAACTGCCGTGTTTTCAATATTGCTACATGTGTATATTAAAAACCCATTTGGTTGAAATGTAACTATAAGAGTAGAATTAAGAATTTTATTATTAACATAATTTAAGCCGTGTTTATTAATATTTTGCAAAACTTCTACTAAAATTTGTGATAATTTTCGTTTTAATTGATGATTGTTTTCGGTTAATAAATAACCTTCTATAATTTTTAAAAACGCAACAATATTAACATTGTTAACTTCGCCATTAAAAGCATACAACACGTTGTTGTTATTAAAATCAGTATGTATTTGCTTAATTAGTTTACTTACACTCATTTATTAAATTTTAATACCAACTAACAATATATCATCTATTTGTTTAAATCCGTTCATATGCTCAACTAAACAATTATTTAAACTATGCTCTATATCATTATTAGGCTTATTAAAGTTAGTTTTGATTATTTGCTTTATATTTTCGTGTCCAAACTTTTTTCTTTCGGTATTAAATTGATCTGGCAAGCCATCTGTATAAAAAATGAGCCAATCGTTTTTTGATAGTGTTAAGTAATTATCTTCAAATAATTTAGCCGTATTTATTTTACCGCCAATTCCTTTTCTACTTCCTTTAATTTCGGTTAACTCTGTAGCCGATGTAAACTGAAGCAAGCCTCTGTGTGCGCCACTAAATACAACTTCATTATTTAAAATATTTATTCTACACATTGCAACATCCATTCCATCGGCAGCATCCTGAGTATCTTGTTTTAATGACTTTTTAACATCACTATCTAGCTGATTTAAAATTTCGCTCGGCAAAATATATTCTTTTGTTGTAGTAATTTTTTCTAATATAAAATGACCAATTAACGACATCATAGCGCCAGGCACACCGTGTCCAGTACAATCTACGGCTGCAACATAAACATAATTATCTTTTTTATGTAGCCACAAAAAATCGCCACTTACAATATCTTTAGGCTTAAAGTAAACAAACGATTTTGGAAAGTATGTTAATAAATCTTCTTTATTTGATAGTAATACGTTTTGTATGCGTTTAGAGTAATTAATACTATCTGTAATTTGTTTATTTTTATAATTTAATAATTCTTTTTGATTATTTAATAAATTGGTATCAGTTTCTATTTGCTCAACCATATTATTAAATGATTTAGTTAGGCGCCCAATTTCATCGTTAGATTTGTTTGTAATACGAATACTTAAATCGCCTTCGCTAATTTTTGATGTGCCATCGGTTAATCGTTTTATTGGTTTTGTAATTAACGACGAAATCATTAAGCCAAATAATATACTAAGTAAAGAGACAATGCCACTAAATAAAAAAGTGGTGTTTTTTTGCTGTTCTATTTTTGTTTTAATACTATTTGTTGAGTAGCCTACAACAATTTCTCCTTTATAAATATCACTAAAAATAGAATCGCGTTTAATAGTAATTTTGTCGGTTGATTGCTGGTTAGTTTTAAAATTAAAATTTTCGGGAAATAAATTAGTTACTGTTTTTTTACCAATACTATCAATTTGTACCATAGCAACAAATGTCATACGTTTGTCGGTTTTAGCATACTTCATAGCAGTTTCAATACCTTCAAAATTATGTTCCTGCAATGCAATATTTACGCCCAATGCAACTGTTCGCGCAATAGAGTATACTTCATCTTCGTAAGCACTGCGTAAATTTTCATTTTGTTTTAACGGAAAATAATAAAATAATATTGGAGAAAACAGTAATACAATTACTATAACAATGGTGTTTATTTTATTTCGTACCGAAAAACTCATTAAAAAATTAAATGCTCTGAGCCATCAATTTTCAACACTTTTGGAGCTTCTCCAACGTTAGATTTTTCGATAATACCAATTGCACCAGGCGTTGATAAAACAAATAAACGCAATTCGCTTTCGGATGTAAATGATTTAGGTGCTGAAATTTTACCTTGAAACACCATTGTTAAATAATGTTTATCCATATCTTTTACAGAAACATCTAACACATTTTCGGCAATTAATTTGCCCATAGGTGTGTTTGATTTCATAATGGCTAATACCACCTTTTGTTTGTCTTTCCAGCGGGTTGTTTCGCCCAAAAATAATGAGCGGAGTTGTTTTTTAGTTAACGCATCAATTGTGTTTGAATTGTTGGTTATAACTTGCACTTTAATATCGGTGTTTTGATATAAAGTTGGCGTTACTGTTTTAAATGAACTTAAAACCGCAAAGCATAATAATGTAATTATTTTTTTCATGGTTTGTTTTTTTAAAATCCTATTGATACTGAAACTTTACCTTCGTTAATTGCTGGGCCAAACTCAAATGTTTGGTGCGATAACTCAAGTTTTATGTTAGCTAAATAATTAAATGTATACCTTAAACCAACAGCATATTTATCGGTGCCATTACCTAAAAAATAACTGTTTTTTTTATCGTATAATATTTTATCATAAATTACATAAGGGGTTATCATATCATTAACTCTGTAACCAGCATAAACAAATGCTGCATTGGTGTTCGATTGAAATTTACCTTTTATCGTATCGGTTGTGTTGTTAATTAAATGATACTCTGTAATTACCTCAATTTTTTTACCTAAGTATGCTAAATGAAAAGCGCCTTGCGCAATACTTAAATCGCCTATTAAACTATCGCCACTTAAGCCAATTTCGTTTTTATACAATTTATCAAAATAGCTCGATAAGCCTATCTCTAATTTACTTGTAGGTTTAATATGCAGGCCCGCCGTTATAGCTTTATAATTATTATCGTCGGTTAAATAGCTATTATCGCCTACGCCGTTACCAATAGCTAAATCAAAGCCAAAGCCAAGTTTGCCAATATCTTTACCACTAAGCCATAAACCATTTTCATGTATAGGCAAAATACCGCCTTCATCTTCAAATTTAATTGCTAATGGGCGCGAAATTGTGGGTTGCAATAATGTACCATGATGGTAAGCATTATTCCAATATCCTAAAGGGTTATGAATTTTACCAATTTTAACATCGAGCCAATTTGCAGCTTCATATTTAATTATTACTCGCTCAACATCTAAAATAAAATGTTTGTCGTACTCAAACACAACCTCGCTTAAAAAACTAATTCTATCTGTAATATCAGATGTTATAAAGTTATCGTATTGCCCAATGCCAAAGGAATTTTGCACATTATCTGTTATGGAATAATCTACATTAGCAAAGCCACCAATTTTAGTATTACTTATTTGTGAATAGCTATTTTTAAAAACTGCCGCCGCAAAAAAAGTCACAATTAAAAACCTATTTATTTTCATAGGTAGCTAATTTAGATAAAAAAATTAGAATAAAATGTTAAAATCTGAATTTTAGCTGGACTTAAGAAATATACAATATTAACAAACTATAATAACCGATAAAATTAAAACAAACTATCGTCTTAAAAATACAACAGTCTTAAAAAAAAGCTATTTAATTTTATCTACATTCATTACAGTAGCTTCGCCGCTTGTGCAAACAATACCCGTTGCTTTATCTTTAATTAAAGTTTCAATAACCGCTCTGTTTTTATCTTTCATTAATTCTTTAACAGTAAATACTGCTTCATAATTAACATCAACATACATTGGTTTTAAAAACGATAACGATTGTTTTAAATAAATTGTGCCTTGCCCCGGAAACAAAACACCAAACACTTTACTAAACAAAGCAGCGCCAAGCATACCGTGCATAATTGGTCGTTTAAACATTGTTTTGGCAGCAAAATCGGCATCAATATGCACAGGGTTTTTATCGCCAGTTACCTCGGCAAAACGATTTACTTCATCTTGAGAAAATTTAAAATCGTGAGCGTATGTTTGTCCTAATTCAATCATAAAATAAGTTTTTAGTAACTTTAAAATTAGTTGAAAATTAGATATGTTTATAAAAAAAGTGAATTATAGACGAACTAAATCGAAAAAACGACGATTTAACCTAAAAATAACACGAAATTACTTGACTCGTATAGGAAAAATTGTCGACATTTGCATCGCAATAATTAAAATGCCAAAATACTACAATTTTAAAACAACATAAATAAACAATAAATATAATGAAAACCAACAACCCAATCATCGACAATTTAATGGACAATCAAGCAAACGCAATGAATACTTGGATGGACTCGGCTAAGAAATTTCAATCTGCATTTGCTACAGGTAATGTAGCTGCCGAAAGCCAAACAATTTTTAAAGACATGATGGATAAGCAAGCAGCAATGTTTAAAGGAATGGGTGTTAATACTACTAACCCGTTTGTAGGTAACGAAACTAAGCCTGAAGAATTTTTCAAAAATTGGTACTCTCAACAAATGGGTGGTATGAAACAAATGGCCGATTTTAACCAAAGTATTTATAACTCGGTTTTAAATTTTGGTAAAAACGCAAACGATTACAACTCTAGTTTTTCGACAATGAATAATGCTTTTACAAATGTTTATAATAGTTGGATGGGATCTATGAATTCATCATACGATGTGTATTCAAAAAACATGAGCAACCCATTTAATGCCGATATGTTTAAAAATATGTTTGAAGGAAATCAAACATACGTTAAAGCACAAGAAATGTTTGCCCCAATGATGAAGGCAATGCAGAGTAATGATTTTACAATGGAAACTTGGAAAAACATTTACACTACCGAAATGACAAAAAGAATGACTGAACAATTGTTTAGTTCGTTTTTTAACAACTCATCGTTAAAAGATACTTATGAGCAAGGAATGAAACAAGTGCAAGGTTTTTTTACTTCTCAAAATAATTTAGGTAAAGAGTTTTATGAGCAATTGCAAAATATGAAAACAAATTTTCCGGATATGTTTAGTGGCAATGCCGATAAATTGCGCGATATGTACACAAACGTTAATAACGTATTTGGTAAAACATTTGAGCCACTATTAAAAATTGCAAACCCAGGTAAAGAAAAAGAAAACGTAGAAGCAACAATTGCTTTGATGGATAAAATGGCAGAGTTTTCGATTAAACAATCGGAATTACAAAACCATTTATATAAAACCATGCAAGCATCGATGGAAACTTTAGCTGCACAAACTAAAGATAAGTATAGCAACATGCAAGCAGGCACATTAACAATGCCAACACCTAACGAAATGTATGCCGAGTGGGTTAAAACAAACGAAGGCATGTTTGCCGAGTTATTTGCAACCGATGAGTTTAGCAAAGTAAAAGCAGATGCGTTAACATTAAGTATGGATGTAAAAAAACATTTTGAAAAACAATTTGAAAACGTGTTTGAAGCTTACCCTATAACTTTTAAAAGTGAAATGGAAGAGGTTTATCAAACAATGCACGATTTAAAAAAAACAGTTAAAGACTTACAATCTAAATTAGCAACGCAAACAAATGCTGCTGTTGATGCAATGGAAGAAGAAAGGGCTGCAAAAGCTAAAAAAAAATAACAATGTAAGTATGTTATTATAACAATAATTAAAAGGGTTGCCATTGTGTTTAATGGCAACCCTTTTTTTGTTTAAATAATGAAGTGGTATTTAAAAAAATATAACAACCTGTTTTATGGATTTATAGTATCCATCATTATGGTATGTTTTATGTTTAGACCTATAAACGGGCCTTACGATAAATTTATTTTAGGAGATGGGCTCGGCTATTATTCATACCTACCCGCCAATTTTTATTACAACGATATAAATTATGAGTTTAAATGGTTTAATAATGTGTATAATAAACACTACACTTTTTATTCGTTTAATGCGCCAGATGATAGCTTTATGGTGCAATATAACAATCGTAAAATAAATAAATACTTTGCTGGTTTATCGTTATTATGGTTACCTTTTTTTGCATTGGCTCACATAGTAGCTTTAGTTTTTAATTATCCTACCGATGGTTTTTCTCAGCCCTATCAACTATGTGTTGGCTTAGCTAGTTTATGTTATTTATTTTTAGGTTTATTTTATTTAAAAAAACTATTAACTAATTTATTTAACAATAGCTTTATTGCTGTTACAATTCCAATAATTATATTTTATGGTAGCTACTTGTTTTTTTATTCCCTATTTGCCAATTCACTATCGCACGTTTATTCTTTTTCCTTAATTACAATTTATGTTTACTACATACATCGGCTTTTTAATACCGATACAAATAAATTAACCAACTTATTACTTAGCATTTTATTACTTACATTAATTATTACTGTTAGGCCATTAAATGCAATTGTAATACTAGTAATACCCGCATTTTATAATACACGTGTTTTTAAAGAAAAATCAAACATTCTATTTCAAAAAAAACATTATTTAATTTTACTTCTAATTTTAATTAGTGTAGTTAATTTTTTTAATGCTGTATATAAACAAACGCACTCGTTTTTTCCGAACACTTATGTTGGAGAAAAATTTTATTTTAGTAGTCCTAAATTTTTTGATGTTTTATTTAGCTATCACGTTGGGTTATTTGTTTATGTACCAATTGCATTTGTAAGTTTTTTTGGCGTGTGTTTTTTAAAAACAAGCAAGCAAAAAATCATACTCCCCGCATTGTTTTTACTGGCCGTGTTTTTATATAGCTCGTGGTGGTATTGGCAAATTACGCCTCGTTCATTAATTGATTATTATGTACTTATTGCAATTTTTTTAGCCGCATTGTTTTCTAAAATTATACAACATAAAATAATTATACCATTTTGTGGCTTAATAGTTATTATGGTTGCGCATTACCAATTAAAAAATATTCAAATTCAAAAAGGAATTTTTGATGCTAATTATACTTACTCAGATTTTTTTTGGACGCATTTTTTCGAATTAAATAAATTAAACAATTATTTAATTCCGCCGTCATCAATAATTAGTAAAACAGAATTTTTGCAAAATTTTGAAACAATTAATGATCGTAACAAAACTAATAAACAACATTACAGTAAAAATTATTCGTACCTACTTAATAATATGAAAACTAAAAGCAATGTGTTCGAGTATCTAATTCCAAAAAATTATAATCAACCAGGATTAAAA
>JAYSUQ010000267.1:0-26355 GCA_043718985.1 Bacteroidota bacterium
ACATAGTCAACTGTTGACAATGCAATTTTTAATGTTCTTACATAAACCGATAATCGTTCATAAAACGAATCTCTTATATCTTTTGGTCTTAGTAATCGCTCGTAGGGTTCTAAGTCCAATCTATTTGTAATGCCTTTAAAAATATCCCACAGTTGGGTGTGGCGTTCGGCAAGTTTTTCTATCTCTTCTTTTACATTTGTTAATGTGCCTACTAAATCTTCATCATCAAATTCATCCAAGCCACTATAAGTGCTTAGTGCATTATCAAGATTACCTAAGTTGCCGTAATAATCTATAATGTAACCAAAGTCCTTGCCTTCAAAAACACGATTAACACGTGCAATGGCTTGTAATAAGCTATGTTCTTTTAATTGCTTATCTAAATACAAAATGGTATTGCGAGGCGCATCAAAGCCTGTCAATAATTTATCTACTACAATAATTATTTCGGGTTCATCGCCATTTTTAAAACCATTTATTATTTGTGTGTTGTATTCTTTTTCGTTGGCGAACTGTTGCATTTTCATTTTCCAGAATTTTAATACTCTGTCATCTGTTTCTTTGTAAATGCTGTCGTTGCCTTCTCTTGTATCGGGTGGTGAAATAATTATTTCGGCTTTTACTAAACCAATTTCATCAAAAAACTCTTTGTATTTTATTGCTGCTACTTTTGAATTGCACGCTAATTGTCCCTTAAATCCAGTCCCTCGCCAGTTACGGTTATAATGTAAACTTATATCCCAAGCGCAACGGTGTATGCGTTGGTCGGCTTCATTTAATGGTTCTGCTTTGGCAAACTTCTTTTTTAAATCTGCTTTTTGATATTCAGTTAAAGGTTCGCTTACAAAATCAAAAAATGTATCAATTGGTTTTTGATTTACATTTTGTACTACCTGCCTGCCTTCATATAACAATGGAACTACTGCTCTATCTTGTACTGCTTGGTCAATTGTATATTTATCAATGATACCACCGAATTTATTTGCAGTATTTTTTTCTTTCTTCATTAATGGTGTTCCAGTAAAACCAATGTAGCAACCCATTTTAATAATGGTACGCATATTTACATTTGCTCTACCGTATTGACTACGATGACTTTCATCTACCAAAATAAAAATATCACGCTGAGGGATATTATCTACACCAGCTTTAATAGCTGCTTCAAACTTATTAATAACGGTAGTAATAATTTGGTCTTTGCTATCGCTTAATAATTCTACTAAATGCTTACCTGTTTTGGCTTGTGTAACTTCCTTACCGCAATTATGAAATGTTTTATAAATCTGGTCATCTAAATCTATCCTATCGGTTACTAAAATAATTTTAGGATTTTGAATGCCCGATTCTATTGACAAACATTTGCCCAACATAACCATTGTTAAGGATTTACCGCTGCCTTGTGTGTGCCATATAACACCGCCATTGCGTTTACCATTTTCAATTTGCTTTACTCGTTGCAACGTTTTTTTTACCCCGAAATACTGCTGATAGCGTGGTAATTTTTTAACACCTGCATCGTACACAATAAATTTATATACCATTTCTATTAAGCGGTCAGGTTTACAAATACTGTATAATAGTTGGTCTTGCTCGGTAATTTGGATAGGCTGTTTTTCTAACTCATCAAAGTATTTGCGCACGTAGCTGTAACGCTCTGCAAATAATTTATTTTTAAATTCATTGCTTAATGGGCGATTTTTAAAAGCATACAACGAGCGATTGTATTCTTCTTTTTCATCTGTATTTATAAATTGTTCTTTCCACGAAGCCCAAAACTCTGCATTGCTGCCAACGGTTGCATAACGTGCATCGTTTGTTGCAAGACTTAATAATACTTGACCGTAAATAAATAATTGCGGAATCCCGTCTTCTATCAACTGATTGCGCAGGTGTTGTGAAATGGCTTGTTCCACAGGTTTACGACCATCCGCTGCAACTAAATCGGGGCGTTTACATTCTATTACGCCAAATGGAATACCATTTACAAACAACACAATATCTGGACGATAAGTTTCTGGTTTGCCTACACGCTCTATGCTCATTTCTTCGGTAACGTGAAAAACATTATTGCCCCAGTTGTTCCAATCTATGTAATGAAGCGTAAACGATTTTATATCGCCTTGTATGTTTTCTTCAAAACTTTTACCTAACGAAAGTGTATCGTACACTTTTTCGTTAGTAATAACCAAACCATCTTTTAACGAAAATTCTTTTAAGGCTTGAGTAGCCTTACTAATGTTAGCATTGCTAAACTTATAATTTTGCCCTCGAAACTCAATGTTGTTTTGTTTGCGTAATTGAGTTTCTAAAATGTTTTCTAAAATTACATTACTTTGTTTGTTGTTGCGTTGTTCGTCAACTTCTTTTGGAGTAAGGTAGGTATAGCCCATATTTTGCAATAATTGCAAAGCGGGTATTTGTGATATATGATCTTCTTTAAATGATGGTTTTTCCATTTTTTCTATCTGTATTTCAATTAATTAAGATTTCTAAACTGTTAAAAAGTGTTTACTTTTGTTAATATGTAATTTAATGTCATATATTTGTATTGCATTACCCAAAGGGTGATTGCTCTGGCCACGCAAGCCGTACATGCGCTCCACACTGACAGGGTGTGGTTTTTTATTTACACTCACTTTTACCATCAATATAATCCTTATACCATCCAAAGAATTTGATTTTTTCATCTGCATCAACACAAAAAGCAGTCACAATTTGAACATCGGCAGATACATCTTTTAATACCACCATATAATCTTTAGCAAAATACCAGAAGTATTCTTTGCAAACTTCCTTTTCATCTTTCCATTTAAAATATTTTATTTCAATACACGGATGTGACAATAATATTTGCTTTACCCAATGCACACGTATTGCTCTATCCTGAATAATAAATCTTTCTTTCTGACTTTTGTACTCACGCGTCACGATATGAGCAAATGTTTCCGGATATTCTTTTAAACCTGGTATCGTTGATTTAGTAGAAATAATTTTAATTTTCTTTTCACCTAATTTAAAAGGATTTGTGACAAAATCCTCCACGTAATAAGGATAACATTTTTTTATTAGCTCATCGTCATCTTTCATTTTAGATAACTGATCATCATCAAATAATGGTTTTAGGTCCTTTAAACTCATAGTTATCTTGATTGATGATCGAATACATTAAACTTACTTTTTTCAAGAGGTATATTAGCGTCTATTTGAGAACCAACTTTGCATTCTAAATAGTTAATAAATTCCATTCTGAACTCATTGGGTGTAATTTCTCCTAAAACGCATCGGGCTTTGTAACCGATGGCACCAATAAATAAATCCGTAATCTCAAAAAAGAGGTTATCATCAGAACGGATGTGTTGAAAATGTACAAAAGGAGATTCCCCTTTATGTTGTTTATCAAATACTTCTTGAAGTTTATTTAGCTTTTTACGACCGTAATGATCTTTAATATCTAAAAATACATGGTATTCTAACCCAACAGGATTTGGCCTGAGTAACTGATAAGCTATTTTGTAATAAAAGTTATCATGTGAACCCTGATTGAAATCGTCATGTTTCAAATTGGCTTTATATTTAACCAACACCGCTCTAAACTCCATGGGATTATCAAAAAAGAAATCAACTACTGCTTTGTATAGAGGCATACGGCTTTTAGAAAATTTATTCCATTTTATTTCCTCAGGCGCTTTATGTTCTAACTTAATTGCACGTAATTTTGCGTACAACTCTTCATAAGCCAACTTTGGAACTTTAGTGTAGCCAATACACATTACCGGTATCTTATCATGCTGTATGTGACAGCTTTCATCTACAAATAAATTATATTTCATCTTCTTATATTTTTACCCTTTTTTTACCAGTTAACAAAACCTGCATTAAGCCTTGTTTTTGTTGCTTGTAATGTGCTAATGATATTTTTAAGGTTTGTATTTCTTCATCAGCTGCTGATAAAACAGAAGCGATTTTTTTTTGTTCTTCAATAGAATTCGAAATATAAATTTCTACTTCTTCAAAAGAAGATTTATTGATTAGTGGTACAGCCTGTTCACCTGCCATCAATCTGATTTGATTAGAGCAAAAACTTAACTGATAATACATAAACTCATTACTAATCCCTTCAAATGGAACAATTGAATTAATTTGTTGATTCGTTGCTAAATTGATAGAAGAAACCCCAATCTTACCAATGGTTGAACCAATACAAGTAAATAATATTGAACCTTTGGGTACAGCTCTTGTTTTACTAAACCCAAGTTCAGTTAATGTCTTTTCAGTACTATTAATGTATTTTGTTTTACCTAAATCTATTGGAGAAACAAATAAATATTGTCCATTATAGTATTCGGAAATATTTGTAGGTGGGGTATTTCCAGTTACAACTTTAGAAATTTCTTTTAGCCTTTTATGGCTCCACTTCTCCCCCTTAAACTCTTTAAACCTTATTTTACCTGTAAGCAATTTTTGCATTAATGCTTTTTTGCGTCTTTCTTTTTTTGCAATTAATAGTTGCAGGGTTTCGATAGCAACATCCCAAGTGCTTAGTATTTGGGCTATTTTAGTTTGTTCTTTTTGGGTAGGAATTGGAATTTCAAAACCAAACAGACCTTCTAATGTAATAGATGCTTGATTAGCATTACCACGAATAAGGGACTCAATAAAATTATGATAACGAGTTAAGTTAAAATTGTAGTAAAGAAATTCCGGAATAATTATTTCATTTATCGCTCTTATTTTAACAGCATTTTGATTTAATAAACATTTGTCAAACTCATCTTTTACAATAATAGATTTTCCGACCATCGAATCATACATTGGTGGTCTTGAACCAACAGTACTGATTATTATATCATTTGTACGAAGAGCGTATTCTTTATGTTTATCAAACTCTTTCTCATCAATGTAAATGCCATTATCACTTTTAATTTCATCAGAAGTTGTATCAGATACCCGAATTATTCTTATTCCTTTTTCAGTATATGTATTCGGTTTAAATGGAAACCCTTTTTTATAAGTACTAATTTCCCCCAATGTTTTTAAATCCCAATCCTTTGGTATCAAACCAATAGGTGTAGATTTTAAAGCGGTGTTGTTATTTTCTTTTGCCATTAGTGGATGTTTTATTTAAGATTGTTTATTTTTCTCAATACCAAAACTGGCAATTAATAAATTTAAAATTTCCTGTGCATTTGCGTTTGGCAAACCAAAGTTTTCAAATATTTGTTTATCGGGTAAATCATTTTTTATTGCTTCTGCAAAGGATTGTAAATCGTTAAAAATAGTTGGAGGCAAATCAAAATTGCTATTAGGCGTTAGCATTGCAGCCAATCTAAAAACATCGGTTTTGTGTTTTGCTATTTTTTTAGCATCAATTTGTTCTCCTTTTTCTTTTTGTTCGGTTAAATTGATAAACGCTTTTGCCTTTAAACACACCAATGCTTCAATATTAGCTAATCTCAAATCCTGTTGTGGTATAGCATGTTGTAATGTATAATTGTAATAATCTTCGTCCATTAATATGGCAGAAAGATTTGATAAATCATCATCAACAGGAATTGGAGTAAAGTTACCTTCGCCTTCAAAATTAACACTATCGGGTATGCGCGAAAAGAGTTCTATTTGTTTAGGAAATTCTTTGTTGGCGGGTTTCAGAAAGCGGTAAAAAATACGTTGGTCGGCACTTTTTTGTTGAAGCTCGTAACCTGCATCTTTAATAAATAACCAAAATTGTTTTACGAAATCGGTGCTTAACGCTTCTACAATTAAAATCATATCAATATCCTGTGTACCGCGCGGAACAAAGTTTCTTTCTTCCATTATAATATCGCAAGCTGTTCCCCCAATAATTATATATTGGTCGGGAAAAGTTTTAAAATGTTCTTTAAATTTTTGTATGCCTATTACCATTGTACTGTATCTATTAATTGTTCCATTGCCATTTCTACACGTTCATCGTGTGTGCCTTTCAAACTTAAATAAAGAGAAAGCGGATCTACTACTTCTTCTTCCTCACGTGCAACAGGCGCATCGTGTGTTAATTTTTCGGGATTATATTTATAAACTTCTAAGCAGTATTTCCCTTCGTATTCATTTTCGTTAAGTAATTTACCTGCTTTTTGCAACTCAAAATAATACGTTTTATCTATTGCATAATACTGTTGCTTTAAAGGGTTCATATCTGTGTATTCGCATAATGCAGATGCGTTACTTTTGTAATGCAATTTTTTTGGAAGCGCATCAACAAACACACGCTTCAGCACAGGGTTAACTAAATAATCTTTGGCTGTGCCCCACAACTGATGCCTATCGTTGGTACGGAATTGAATGTACTTTTCTTTTGTGCCTTTTACTGTGCATAATTCGAGGCTTTGCAAATTATCTACCGCTTTGGTAATAGCCATTTGCGTGTAGTTAAAATACTTAGCCAATTCCTTAAATGATTTTTCTTCTGTTTTAAAATCATTTTTTCGTTTGAATAAAATATGATACAGCAATATAAACTGTGCAGAAGGAAGCAGTTTTTCACTTTTTACTTTAGTAGTAAAATTGTGTTTGTTCTCGCTCAGGTTAATTAGCAAATCGGGTAAAAAAAGTTGTTTCCCCGGGGCTATAAAATTTATGCGTGCTTCTATTAGTCGTTTTCGCAACAAGCTATCAATTTGATTTACTTGTAACACTACCTTTTTATTAAAATCCTTGCTTACTAATTGCAATTGCTGTTGTGTTTGTGCAATGTTAAATGGACTATGCTTTACATCTACCATTATAAAATCTTTGCCTAAAATGCCAAGATGATAAAATCGAAAAGTGCTTGTTAAATAATAAGGCATTGTACCTAACTCGTCTTTTGTAAGTGGAGTTAAATTGGCATTAGCACCTGTTATTTCTTGTATGTATTCTTCTACTTTCATTTCGTATTCTTTATACAAAGATAATAAACTTATAATAAACTAATAAGGTTTATTATTATTTAATTAAGTTTATTATATTGTAATACACCATATTATATGTTAATTATTTGACTTGTTTTAAAGTTAATGTGTTCTTGGTGAGCCACATATCCCAATTGGTTAGTAAGCATTTGTGTGTTACCTATTTTAAAATCTGGTGTATTTGTATGATGGTGTCCGTAAATCCAATAATCAATATTAGATGGTTCAATAAAATCAAACAATTCTACCGCAAAGCCCTCGTTTAATATACTGCCTTTGTAATGTTGCGGATAATTTAATAAAGTAGGAACGTGATGCGTTACTACAATGGTTTTACCTGTTTGTTTTTGTTTGAGTTCGTTTTGTAAATAATTTATACTCTCGGTATGAAATTGATTGAATTGTAATGCTGAGAATCTGTATTTATTATATCTAATTACGTGGAAGTCGTTCATACCCCGCTCGATGTTCCACTCATTAGCAGGGCTAATTTTAGACCATAGTGTAGAGAAGATAAATTTTACATCATCGTGAATTACCGATGTGTTGTTTACTAAAAAAATATTGTCTTTAATTTTTTCGGTAAACGAGCCACTGCGATTAATGGCATCGTAGTTATAATACTCGTGATTGCCGGGAATCCAATACGTGGTTTTAAAATTATCGGAAATGTATTTGAAAAAATCTTTTTGCTTTTCCATTATAGCAAATAGTGTAACATCACCTGCCAACAATAGTATATCGCCCACAGGTTTGAGCGGATTTAGTTTCAGAAAATTTTTGTTTTCGGGAAACTCGATATGCAGGTCGGAGCAATATTGAATTTTCATTTCTTCAATTTAAATACCTAATTCTTTTAAGTAAGCGGTCATTTGTTTTTTTACATCAACTAATTTCTTTTCTAACACTTCTATTTCTGTTTGTTCTTTAGCAATGTCTATTGTTTCTTCTTCTTCAAACGTATCAACATAGCGTGGTATGTTTAGGTTAAAATCATTTTCTTTAATCTTATCGAAGCTCGCAATACTGCTGTATTTCTCAATTTCTTTAAAGTTTTTAAACGTATCGAAGATTTTTTTTAAGTCTTCTTCGCGCAATTTATATTGATTTTTTCCGTCCTGATATTCTTTACTGGCATCAATAAACAAAACATCTTTTGTTTTTTTTCCTCTATTAAAAATTAAAATTGCTGCCGGAATACCTGTACCATAAAATAATTTAGAAGGTAAACCAATTACTGCTTCTAATAAATTTTCTTCAATAAATTGTTGTCGTATTTTTCCTTCAGCACCACCTCTAAACAAAACTCCATGTGGCACAACAACACCTACTTTACCTGAGTTGTGTATAGTGGTTTCAATCATGTGCGATATAAAAGCGTAGTCGCCTGTACTCTTTGGAGCAATACCTCTCCAATGGCGATTATACTTATCGTGCGCTGCATTTTCGTGTCCCCATTTATCTAAACTAAAAGGAGGATTAGCAACGGTAATATCGAACTTCATTAATTTATCCCCCTCTACTAAACGAGGATTGTTAAGCGTATCAGCCCACTCAATACGTGCATTGTCAATGCCATGCAAAAGCATATTCATCTTTGCTAATGCCCAAGTACTACCATTACTTTCTTGTCCGTACAACGTATAATCATTGCCTTTAATTTGATTGGCAACTTTAATAAGTAATGAGCCACTACCACTTGTAGGGTCTGAAATACGCATACCGGGCTTAGGTTGCAATAACATTGCTAACAAAGTTGATACTTCGGCAGGTGTGTAAAACTCACCGCCTTTTTTACCGCTATCACTCGCAAAGCGAGAGATAAGGTACTCGTAAGTATTGCCGATAATATCTTGTATGCCGATACGTGAAGGACGTAAATCCATTTTTGGATTTGAAAAATCTTCTATCAAGTTTTTTAATCTTCTGTTACGGTCTTTTGTTTGCCCAAGATTGGATTCCGAGTTAAAATCTATGTTGCGGAATACACCGTCTAACTTGGCTTTATTAGCTTCTTCGATAGCATCCAATGCTTTGTTAATTATCTCGCCAACATTAGCTTCATTACGTTGTAAATAAATATAATCGAAATCGCATTTGTTTGGCAAAACAAATCGTTCACGCTCTAAGGCACGTTTGATGCGGTCTTTATCGCCTTTGTATTTTTCTTCGTACTCAAATGTTTTATCTTTCCAAACATCGGATAAGTATTTTAAAAACAGGAATACCAAAATATAATTTTTGTATTCGGCAGGGTCAACCGTACCTCTAAAGGTATCGCAAGCTTTCCAAGCTATTGAGTTGATTTCGTCTTGGGTTGTTTTTTCTGTTGTCATGTTTTTTACTTTTAATAATTTACTCCAAAATGATTGTATGCATGATCATTAATTATTGATTCGATTTCTTGATTGTAAGCGTTATTTCCCTCAAGAAGAATAAAATCTCTTAAAGAGTCGTTAATTTCTAATCGCACGGAAAGTGGTGTACGATTTTGAGGGAGCAATCGTTCAATAACTTCAAAGTGAAAAGTAATATGAACTCCGTCTAATTGATGTTGGAGGTTCCGAACAATTTCATAACGCTCATTAAATTCATTTTCGTTCATTTTATCTAGTTTAATTTCGTGTAAACATCTTCCGGAAAGTGATAAGAACCCTTCTTGTTTTCTCTTTTATAGTTGACATGGCTTACTGGCCAATGATTTAGCGCATGGTTTATTGTTTTTTGACTAAAGTGAACATGAATCGCAAGTTCATCTTTTAGAATCGGAGGGCATAATTTTGAATCCCTGCTTTTAGTTCCATTCAGATTTATTGCAATGATTGGAATATCTTTTTCAATTGCGTATTCAATTTCCCATCTTACATACTTGTATAAATTTTTGGTGTTTTCACCAATTAAAATTATTAAGACCTTCGTATTCTCTAAACGTTCTCGAAGTTTCATTTTTATTGTAACTTCTGAGCTTCCATCTCTCAAATTATTAATTTCATGTGCATTGTGAAAATCAAAATCGTGATGTTCGTTTTCTTTCCATGCCTTCATTAATCCGTAATGTTTCATGTCTGTATCTGCATCAAAGCATACATATGTTTTGTTTTTATATCCCATGTTATTTGTTTTTATTTATTTGAATTTGTTTGTGGTATTGAACGACTGACTATTAATGTGACAAAAACGAAAGTTAAAAGCAGCTCTAAACTGCATATTAAATTCCCAGCTTCGGTTATTGGTTGAACAACACTATAATTTGCTGCGAGTGAGTTTGAAAAACTGAATGATAATGCATGAGAGAATATAATCGGTTTGCCACCCCAATTAAAATCGCTGCTGTATGGCACTTGAATTAAATAGCCGAAGGAAAATACTGAGTAAGCTAAAGCTAACAGTAAGTTTTGAAATCGTCTTTTTATTCTTGCTATCAAAAAGTCATCCGTTTTTAATGCAGTATCTTTCCAAATGTGATGATAGAAGTATGTATATAAATTAGCTACTATTAAATACCAAACAAAAAAGGTAGTGAAGCTTCCAGTAATTTTACACTTCCATAACACAAATAATAGAATCCATTTTAAAATAATAAATACATCCGTTCCATAATGTTTATAAGCGGCTATTTTTATATCATCGTTTTTATTTTTATTAAACAAATTTGCAACCCACTTAAACAGCTCAACAAGGTTGAGTTTATTTAAGTTTAGCAAAAACCAGTTGGATATTGGATAAATAAAGCCGTGCATCATTTTAAATTAAAGTATTAAATATTTTTTCTTTTTTGGTTAGTAGCTGATTGGTTATTTTTTTTTCTTCAAGCAGTAGCTTATGTACTTCAACCAATAAATTTTGTTTTTCAATTGGTGGTATTTCTATTTCTAATTGCTCCAATTGTTTTTTACCTATGTGGCTAACCGTTGCCATTTTTATATGCAAGTCGTAATATTTTTTCGCTTTAGCCGAATTAAGAAATAGTGCTAAATATTCCGGCATCACCGAAGGGTTTTTTACATTTAAAATTAAGAACGTACCTGTAGCAACTGCGTTTTGTATTTGGTCTTGCCAAACTGCTGCAAACAATTTCCCTTTTGTAGAGAATAATACATCACCTTTTCGTAAAAATCTCGTATAACGCATTTCTTGTTCATCAATATATAATGGTTCTAAGCCCAAATATTCGCCACCAATTCCAAAGTCCCGACCTTGCACACAAGGGTAATCACCAACCGTTTTACCAGATATGTTTGCCCCAAATTGAGAGTCAGTTATGTTGCCTAATTGCATTTTCATACTATATACTAAATCATTATACTACATCTAAATTACACATTTTTTACGATAAAAACAAAATAAAGTTTCAATTAGAGTACCTGAAAAAATTAACAACGGACTTTATTTTTATTATACCATTGATAATCAATGATATAAATTATATTTAAGATTAACAGATTTTTACTGTGTAGGAACGAATTAAGAAAATTATTACCGCTTAATTTATTACTCCCTTTTTTACTAATGCTCAAGCTATAAAATATCCGCTTTTTTGCTCCCTTTAATTATTTCGTGTTGACCGCAAAGTATTATTAAAGAGGTACAATAGTAGCTTTTGTTACGTGCGGTACTTCTTGTTATTTTTTAATCCTAAAAAAAATTTACCATAATCAAAACAAGCGAAAAAAAATAGAAATTCATTCAATTATAAATTGATTTTTTTATCGTCAAATACGTCATTAACGGCATATTTAATAGGTGTAAAAAACTACATAAAACTGCACTTCATTGAACCCTTATTTAACCTTTTGGATTTCAGAATTTCATTCTGCGCTTTAATTTGTAATGACATTACAAATTAAATTAGCGATGGGGAAAACTAACAACCAGTTGCAGAGCAATAATATCAGCCGATTCATAAATAGTTATCAAAACATCGAAATACACATAAATGCACATGAATAACCACATTTTAAATTTAAAATTTCGATACATGACTTTACTTTGTATCGTCAATAACACATAAAAAATAAATACGATAAAAAAAATCAATGATTATAACTAATCCTCCATTGGATTGCTAATTTATAAATCCAAAAAATTAATCCTGACTTTACTTTGTATTGTCAATAACGTAAAAATAAATAATGGAAAATCAAACTAAAGACAAGCAAGAAAATATTAATCCAGTTGCAGCTCCTGCTGCAACATCTGTACAACAAGCTCCTGCTGTTAATCAAGATGCGGATATGATGGCTGCATTATTCAGCTTCATTAAACACCCTGCTGTTACAGGTATTGCAGGATACCTTCTCGGAAAATATTTTGAATCCAAAAAGCAAGATGAAGAACAAGAAAAGATAACGGAGAAATTAGAACGAGAAATTAAATCGTTAAGAGAACAACTCAAAGAATATACAGAAGAGCGTAAAGCACTCGGAACAAATGAAAGAGAGCCGTTACGCTTGACTGAAAATAAATACAAAAATAAAGGGGTAATACAACTTGATTAAAATTAAAAAAATGGAAACAAGAAACTACAAAGTACCAATGGAGATTATTATTGAAATCTCAAAATCATTCCAAGAGTTTGGAATAAGTGCAGAATTAAACGGAGGTGATGATGAATCTGGTAATGTTTATTTAAAAATAAATCTCGACCCAAAGTCCCCTATTCATCAACAAGTCAGAAAAAATACAGAACGTATGATTCAAACTTTTTTGGATTATCGGTATGGTGGTGATGAAAATTCTGATTTTCAAAAGGAAGCAGCATAAGGAGAAAAATGGAAAAGCAATGTGAACGATGCGGAAATACCTTCCAATCAAAAAGAGATACCAAAAAATTTTGCTCGGAAACCTGCAAGCAGTATGCGTATTTAATTCGGCATGGATTAAATATACCACGACTGCATATCATAACTAACGTCAATGACACTAATCAACAGCATTTAAACATGGAAGAAAAAATAACCTTTGAACAACCTCTTATCATAAAATTGATTGAGGACTATATGAATAATCAGCGTGATTTAGATTCAATGATTTCTAATCCCGATTCTTATTGGAGTAAGAACGATGCGCTTATGATAAAATGGGTTAATATGCGATTGAAATGTATTTTACATAACCTGATTAAGTTAAGCTACAAGCCGAAAGTTTTCCCTGCAACATTATCGGCATTGTCAGGAGCTATGATGCAATTTATACGCTCTAATAAATACAGATTGCTACCGGAAAACTATCCGTACAAATTTTTTATAAAACAACTAACAGAAAAAATAAGAGAGGTAACGGAGCAATCAGCAAACTACTCTGAAATAAAATTTCCTTTGAGCCAAAGAAGGAAAGCTGAGTTCATTGTAATTCTTTATAATCTTTCCTCAGTAACACCTTTGAGAAAATTTAGTGAGTTAACATTTGACTAATAAAAATCTAAATAAAATAATATTTATTGTATATCAAAAATTAATTAATATAATTGTAACGTATTGATTATCAATATAAATACTCGCCAAACTGAGCCTTTAAATTGATTAAAAAATCAACCCAATATTGGAATGTGTAATGAACGAAAAGAAAATTATAAGAGAGAATTTAACAGTGGATGAGTTAAGAACATTTGAAGGTTTTGAAAACGTTTCAGACGAAGAAGGTGTTGCAATACTTGATACCATTATTAAATTTTCCGACATCGTAGTTTCAATTTATTCAAAACAAAAAAATAATACTGAACAAGACAACGACAATTATTCAATAGCTGCCTAAAATTTATTCCATGAAAAATGACTTGAGTGTTTTTAAATCTTTTGTGAAACCAAGCAATCAGCCTATAAAACCAACTACTACCAATAGTGTTATCTACACAAGGGTTTCAACAAAAGAACAGGCAGATAATAACATGAGCCTTGATACTCAATTAAAATTGTGCAAGCAATTTGCCAATAAAAATGGGTATGTCGTATTGGAGAGTTTTGGTGGAACTTATGAAAGTGCTAAGAATGATGAAAGAAAAGAATTTAATAAGATGCTTTCTTTTGTAAAAAAGAGCAAAGAAAAAATATCCTACATTATTGTTTATAGCGTTGACCGTTTTTCAAGGTCGGGTGCAAATGCGATTTATCTCAAGGAACAACTAAGGCATCAGGGGGTTCACATTCTTGCTGTAACACAACCATCAGATACTGCAACACCGAGCGGAAGTCTTCAACAAAACATTCAATTTATTTTTTCTGAATACGATAATCAACTCCGCAGAGAAAAATGTATGTCGGGCGTTAAAGAAGCTTTGCTAAGAGGCGAATGGTGTCATCGACCTCCATCGGGTTATGATAGTGTAAAACGTAATGGACAAAGAGTGCTTGTGGTTAATGAGGTTGGAAAGCTATTGCGTAAGGCTTTTGTATGGAAAGCAAAAGATGGACTTTCAACGGAAGAAATAAAATTACGTCTTGAAAAAATGGGTGCGAAAATGTGGCATCAAAAACTATCGTATATTTTTCGTAATCCCTTTTATTGCGGAATACTCTCGCATCCATCACTTGAAGGGCAACTTATTGAAGGGAAGCAAGAAAAATTAGTTTCTAAAGAAATTTTCCTGAAGGCAAATGAAATACTCAAAGAAAACAAACAAGGCTATTCGATAAATTATGATAACGTTAATGTTCCTTTAAAGAATTTTTTAAAATGTGGTCATTGTGGATATAATATGCCGGGGTATATCGTGAAGAAGAAAAACTTATGGTATTATAAATGCCGTAAAAAAGGATGTTGCAATAATAAAAGTGCAAACGAACTTCATACGTTATTTACGGAAATTTTATCGTCATTTACGTTTCCAAAAAAATATTTAAAAGTAATACAGGAACAAGTAACTCGCACTTACTACAAGAACTCCAAAGAGAATATAGATGATTCAGAGAGTTTAAAGAATCAATTGAATGTTATTCAAACTAAGTTGGAACGATTAGAAGAAAGGCATATCACAGAAGAAATAAGTTCTGAAATGTTTAATAAATACCAAGCTAAATTTAAAACAGAAGCTGCCGAAATTCAGAAAATAATTCACAAATCGGCAGGACAGGTGTCGAACCCAAATGAAGTGAGTGAAATAGCATTAAAATATGCTAATAACTTCAATGAAATGTGGGATTCGGGAGAATATCAGGATAAGCAACGATTTCAATATTTATTATTTCCTGACGGTTTGGTATATGATAAGAAAAAAGGGAGTTGTCGAACCGAAAGAATTGATTCCACATTTTTAGGAATTATAATAAAATCGCAGGCTTTAGCCAATAAAAAAATCGGAATACCAGCATTAGGATTGCGGTATTCCGATTTGGTGGAGAATATCGGATTCGAACCGATCACCTCTTCACTGCCAGCGAAGCGCTCTAGCCAAATGAGCTAATCCCCCTTTTTGTAATTGCTTAATTTTATTTTTAAATATAAAGCTATTTTATTAATAACTAAAATTCAACACTAAAAACTAATTAAAGTTTTGCCTTAACTTCAACTAAATCATATCCTTCAATAATATCGCCTACTTGTATTGCATCAAACTTATCAATATTTAATCCGCACTCATAGTTAGCTGTTACTTCTTTCACATCGTCTTTAAATCGTTTTAACGATCCTAAGCCACCAGAGTGAATTACAATGCCATCTCTAATAATACGAACTTTAGTATTACGCATAACTTTACCATCAAGTACATAACAACCAGCAATGGTTCCTACTTTGGTAATATTAAACACTTCTCGTATTTCAATATTACATACTACTTTTTCAACAAATTCAGGTGCTAACATACCTTCCATGGCTGCCTTAATTTCGTCAATTGCTTGGTAAATAATTGAGTATAAGCGAATGTCAATTTGCTCTGTTTCGGCTAATTTACGAGCGTTTAATGTAGGGCGCACTTGAAAACCAACAATAATAGCATTTGATGCTGATGCCAACATAACATCGTTTTCGCTAATTGCACCTACTGATTTATGTATGATATTTACCGCTACTTTTTCGGTTGATAATTTTAATAATGAATCGGATAAGGCTTCAATAGAACCATCTACATCACCTTTAACTATTACATTTAATTCTTTAAAATCACCAATAGCTAAGCGTCGCCCAATTTCATCTAATGTTATATGTTTTTGAGTTCTAATACCTTGTTCACGTTGTAATTGCAGTCGTTTGTTTGCTAATTCTCTTGCCTCGCGTTCATCACTCATCACATTAAATTTATCGCCTGCTGTTGGCGAGCCATTTAAACCTAAAAGTTGCACTGGTATTGATGGCCCAGCTTCTTTTATTAATTGCCCACGTTCGTTCGTCATTGCTTTTACACGACCAGTATAACAACCTGCAACAACAATATCACCTACTTTTAAAGTGCCACGTTGCACAATAATATCAGATACGTGACCACGTCCTTTATCTAACTTTGCTTCAATGATAGAGCCCGTGGCTTTAATTTTAGCGTTCGATTTTAAATCCAATACTTCAGCCTCTAACAATACTTTTTCTAGTAAAACATCAATGTTTAAACCTGTTTTTGCCGATATTTCTTGCGATTGAAATTTACCGCCCCACTCTTCAACTAAAATATTTAACTGAGCTAAATCTTCGCGTATTTTGTTTGGATTTGCCCCAGGTTTATCAATTTTATTAATTGCTATAATCATTGGTACTCCAGCTGCTTGTGCGTGGTTAATTGCCTCTTTTGTTTGAGGCATCACGCTATCATCTGCTGCAACTACAATAATAACAATATCTGTTACTTTAGCACCACGAGCACGCATTGCCGTAAATGCTTCGTGACCAGGAGTATCTAAAAATGTAATAGATTTTCCGTCATCTAATTTAACGTTATAACTACCAATATGCTGTGTTATACCGCCAGCTTCGCCAGCTACAACATTTGCTTTTCGAATATGATCTAATAGCGAAGTTTTACCATGATCAACGTGACCCATTATGGTTACAATTGGTGGTCGCCAAGCGATATCTTCTTCTTTTTCAATTTCTTTATCAATAATTGCTTCTACAACCTCGGCCGATACAAACTCGGTTTTAAATCCAAATTCTTCTGCAACAATTGCAATGGTTTCTGCATCTAAACGTTGATTAATAGATACAAACAAACCTAAACTCATACATGTACCAATAATTTTAGTAACAGGTACCTCCATCATTGTTGCTAATTGATTAGCCGATACAAATTCAGTAACCTTTAAAACGCTTTTTTCTGCATCGTTTTGTTCTTGTTCGTCAGCCATTCGCTCTCTAACTACATCACGTTTATCTCTACGGTTTTTCGACGTTTTAGATTTTGAACCTTTATTGCTTAAACGAGCTAAGGTTTCTTTAATTTGCGTTTGAATTTCTTCATCAGTTAAAGCTGGGCGAGCCTCTCTGTTTTGAGTGCCGCCACCACCGCCAGGAAATTGCTTACGAGGTCCACGTGGATCGCCGTACTTTTCTTTTGCTTTATCTTTTGCTATTTGAGCTTGTTCAGTACCTACTTTTTTAATTTCTTCAGGACTTAAGCCACCTTTTTTAATGCGCTTACGTTTTAATCTGTTTGCATCGTTAGGATTAACTTTAGGAGCAGCAGGTTTAATTACTGGCAACTCAATTTTACCCATAATTTTTGGGCCTTCAAGTTTTTGATATACAGTTGCATGGTGTATGTCTTTTACCTCTTCGGGTATAATAACTACAGGTTGCACAACTGGTATGGCAACTTCAACTTCTACTACAACAGGTGCAGCAACAACGGCAACTTCTTCAGTTTTTTTCTTTTTCCCTTTTATTGCTTTAGCAGCAATTTCTTCTGCTTTTTTCTCGTCGTCTTTTTCTTTTTTAGTTTTTTTATCGGGTTTTGTTTTTTGGTTAAGCGTACTTAAATCAACTTTTCCTAAAACTTTTGGCCCAACTATTAAATTTGGGTTATCAATTAATGCTTGCGCGTTTGCAGCCTCTTTTTGTTCTGCAGCAATGCGTTGATTTTCTAAAAAAAGTTCTTGTCTTTTAACGTCCTCTGCTTTACGTTTTTCATCGGCTACTTTTAAAGCTTGTGCTAACATTTCTTGCTGGCGCTGTTCTTCTTCTTTAGCTTTTGTTGTTTTAGAGTCTTCAATAACAATTGATTCTCTTTTTAGTTTACTTAAGTTTAAACCAACTGTTTGAGCCTCTTCTTTGGCAGTTTTATCGCCCGAAAACTCTTTAGATAGTAAAGAATACTCCGATGCGCCAATTTTAGCGTTCGGATTATTTTCTACTGGATGGCCTTTAGCTGCTAAAAATTCGGTTATTTTACCTAACGATAAATTAAACTCTTTAGCAACTTTGCTTAATCGCATTTGTATGGCGTCTGACATATTGTAGTGTTTCCTTGTCTTTTGTTGTAAGTATCAAATTTTGCCTTTTTGTCTTTAAAAAGAAGGCTAACTCTTTTCACTCTGTTAATCTTCAAATTCTGATTTAAGTACTTGTTTTACATCATCAATAACATCGTCGGTTAAACCAGTGCGGCGTGTAATTTCTTCGTTGCTTAACTCTAAAACTGTTTTAGCGGTATCACAACCAATTGATTGGAATGCTGCAATTACAGACGCTTCAATCTCATCCGAAAATTCAATTAAATCAACGTCATCCACTTCAACAGCACCTTCTTCATTATCACGGAAAACATCAATTTCGTAACCAGTTAATTTACCCGCTAATTTAATGTTAAAACCACCCTTACCAATAGCTAACGATATTTGATCGGGCTTTAGAAATACCTCTGCTCTTTTTGTATCTTCGTTTAATTTTACCGATGTAACTTTTGCAGGGCTTAAGGCACGTTGTATTAATAATGCTGGGTTAGATGTGTAGTTGATAACATCAATATTTTCGTTTTTTAATTCACGTACAATCCCGTGAATTCGAGATCCCTTCATTCCTACACAAGCTCCAACTGGGTCAATACGGTCGTCATAAGATTCAACGGCTACTTTAGCTCTTTCGCCTGGTTCGCGTACAATTTTTTTAATTGTAATTAAACCGTCAAATACTTCAGGAACTTCCATTTCAAACAAACGCTCTAAAAACGTTGGTGCCGTGCGCGACATAATAATTGACGGAGTTCCGTTTTTTAATTCAACTTTATATATAACTGCTTTAACGCTATCACCTTTTTTGAAAAAATCACTAGGTATTTGCTCTGTTTTTGGCAACAACAATTCGTTACCTTCATCATCCAACAACATAATTTCTTTTTTCCAAACCTGATAAACTTCAGCGTTAATTATATCGCCAACACGTTCTTTATATTTGTTGTAAATGCCACTTTTTTCTAATTCAAGTATTTTTTGAACTAAGCTTTGGCGAACAGATAATACGTTACGGCGACCAATTTCATCTAACTTTACTAACTCAGTAACCTCTTCTCCAATTTCAAAATCGGGCTCAATTTTATGAGCTTCAGTTAAACTAATGTGTTTGTTTTCATCGTAATCAAAACTATCGTCAGCAAATTCATCATCAACAATAGTTCTGTTTTTATAAATTTCTATATCTCCTTTATCAGGATTTACAATGATATCAAAGTTTTTATCTGTACCATATTTTTTAATAAGCATTGCACGAAATACGTCTTCAATAATGCTCATTAAAGTAGCTTTGTCAATATTTTTGTCTTCTTTAAATAATGAGAACGACTCAATTAAATTTACACTTTCCATTGTTGTTTGTTTTTTAAAACGGTAATACTGATTTTGTTTCTTTTATTTGATTGTATGTAAACGTTATGTTTTCAATAACGGTATGATTTCCCTTTCCTATCACTTTTTTTTCTCGTCGCGTTTCTTCTAAAATAAATTCGACATCATTCGCATCTTTAATAATGCCTTTGTGCTTTACGCCTAATGCAGTTAAAACAGTTACTTCGCTATTAATATATTTTTTGTATTGCGCAACAACTTTAAAGCTTTGTGTTGTATCGGGCGATGAAACCTCTAATTCAAAATCTTCTTTTTCTCTATCTAAGTTCCCTTCAATAAAACGACTTAAAGCTACGCACTCGGCTATGGTAATATGGTTTGGAGCATCAATATATACTTCAATCTTGCTGCCAGCCAATAGTTTAACATCAACAATAAAATTATCAGAACCCTTTATGTGTTCTGTAATTAAATTTATTATAGTTTCTTTTTTTATCATTTTAATCCAATAAAAAAGGGACTTCTTAGCCCCTTATCTTTTCTATTTTCAAAATTTCGAATACAAATGTAAACAAATTATATTTAAATACAAAAATATAATTGCGCAACTTTATTTTAATTCGTCGGTAAAATAGATTAAATTAGAGTATAGAATTATTGTTTAATCTAAATTTGTGTTTTTGTTAAGTAAAATACAAATAAAAAAAATGTAACGTTATGAAAACAATTGAAAAAATTTCTCAAAAAAAGGCATTACTTTTTACCTGCTGTTTAATGTTAGTTGCCGAGGCAAGTAAAGCAAGTAGTTTTATTAACACCATTAAAAAAGAATTTGCAAACGTAAACCCCATTGGTATTTATATTATTGTTGGAGTTTTAACGGTTGGTATTATTGCTTATTTTATTACAAGTTATATTGAGAGTAAACAACCTAAAGATGAAGCGCCAACAAACATACGCCATATTAATACAGGTAAAGAGCATCATTATGGGCATCATCACCATCAACACGTATCGCAACACCAAACTAAAAAAACCGGATAGCCTTAAGGGTTGTACTAACCTTTTTTTAACACAGTTTATAGTTTTTACAAAAGCCGTTATTGTTAATTAATTGAAAAACAGTTAATTACTTTAAGGGCTTTTTTTTTGATATTTAATACATACAAGTATATTTGTACTAAATTTTTAAAACAAAAAACAATGTCAGACATTTCAACAAAAGTAAAATCTATTATTGTAGATAAATTAGGTGTAGAGGAAAAAGAAGTAACTCCAACTGCAAGTTTTACAAACGACTTAGGAGCAGATTCTTTAGATACAGTAGAATTAATTATGGAATTCGAAAAAGAATTCAACATTGCTATTCCAGATGATCAAGCAGAAAAAATTGCTACAGTTGGCGACGCAATTACTTATATTGAAGCTAACGCAAAAAACTAATCATTTTTTAATTTATCAAACTATTTTTTTATGCAATTTAAGCGCGTAGTAGTTACAGGACTTGGTGCTGTTACACCTTTGGGCAGTAATGTTAACGATTATTGGACAAATTTAATTAACGGCGTTAGTGGCGCCGCAACTATTACGCGTTTTGATGCATCAAAATTTAAAACCACATTTGCCTGCGAGGTAAAAGGATTTAAGTTAGAGGATTATTTTGATAGAAAAGAAGCGCAACGTTTAGATGCGTTTTCGCATTACGGTATAGCCGCATCGGTACAAGCAGTTAAAGATGCTGGGTTAGATGCAGATGGAATTGATAAAAATGAAGTTGGTGTAATTTGGGGATCTGGAATTGGTGGTTTAGATACTTTTCAAACCGAAACGTTTAATTTTGCAAAAGGCGATGGAACCCCTCGTTTTAATCCATTTTTTATACCAAAAATGATAGCTGATATATGCTCAGGGCATATATCTATTCGCTTTGGTTTTAGAGGTCCAAATTTTACAACGGTTTCGGCCTGCGCATCATCAACAACTGCCTTAATTGATGCATTTACATACATTAAATTAGGTAAAGCAAATGCAATTATTGCAGGTGGCTCAGAGGCAGCAATTAACGAAAGTGGTATTGGTGGGTTTAATGCTTGCCAAGCTATGAGTACGCGTAATGATAGCCCAACAACTGCATCTCGTCCTTATGATGCAAATCGTGATGGATTTGTTTTAGGCGAAGGCGGAGCAGCTTTAGTGCTAGAGGAGTTAGAACATGCATTGGCTCGTGGAGCAAAAATTTATGCCGAGGTTATAGGTGGCGGTATGAGTGCAGACGCTCATCATATTACAGCCCCACATCCTGAGGGTTTAGGCGCAACATTGGTTATGCAACGCGCATTAAAAGACGCAAATATTAGTCCAGATGTAGTTGATTACATTAACACACACGGTACAAGTACACCTTTAGGAGATTTAGCCGAGTTAAAAGCAATTACAACTGTATTTGGTGAACAAGCTTTTAAAATGAATATCAGCTCAACAAAATCTATGACGGGCCATTTACTTGGTGCGGCGGGTGCTATAGAAGCTATTGCTACTGTGTTAGCAGTTAAACACGACATTGTGCCCCCAACAATTAACAATACCAATCCTGATCCGGAATTAAATCCAAAATTAAATTTAACATTTAATAAAGCTCAAAAACGAACTATTAATTATGCAATTAGTAATACTTTTGGTTTTGGCGGCCATAATGCAGCGGTTGTAGTTAAAAAATACATCCCATAAAAACATTGTGTTAAAATTTATTTCTGTTTTTAAATTATTATCAAACACTGATAAAGAATTAAAGCAAAAACTAAAAAACATATTAGGATTTTCGCCTAATAACATTTCATTATATAAACAAGCTTTTAGGCACAAAAGCGCTATTAAGCAAACCGAAACTAATACCCCAAGTAACCAACGACTTGAGTTTTTAGGTGATGCTGTTTTTGGAACTATTGTTGCCGAACATTTGTTTAAACTATATCCAACAAAAGACGAAGGTTTTTTGACCCAAATTAGAAGCAGAATTGTTAACGGAAAAAATTTATTTTTATTAGCTAAAAAATTTGGGTTTGATTCACTTTTAAATTCGAAATTAACAAAAAAGGAAAAGCTACATTCATCGGCCTACGGCGATGTTTTTGAAAGTTTTATTGGCGCTATTTTTTTAGATAAAGGATTTGAAAAAACAAAATATTTCGTAATTCAAAAAATCATCAATCCACACATAAATATTGGCGATTTAGTTGAAAACGATACCGATTACAAATCACGATTTCAGATAATGATGCAACGACAAAAAAAACAATTTGAATACGTTGTACTAAGCGATGAAAAAGTAGGTAAAGAAAAATTATTTAAAATACAATTAAACATTAATGGTATTGAACAAGCTGTTTTTGAACACAAATCGAAAAAAGTAGCCGAGCAAAAAGCAGCACAATTAGCGCTGCAAAACATATAATTTTTTAAATGCTATAAATTATAGCACAAGGCAACTACTTTTTGTTATAATTTTGTGTAAAGATTTATTATTATGTCGAAGACAAAAACAGCCTATTTTTGCCAAAATTGTGGAACAGAGTCGGCCAAATGGGTTGGCAAGTGCACCAGTTGCAACGAGTGGAATACACTAGTACAAGAGGTAATTCATAAAGAAAGCAAAAACGATCGATTACAATTATTTACAAAAAGTGTAGGCGGCAAACAGCAAAGCAATAAGCCTATTTTGTTGCAAGATGTAGGCTCGCAGGAATACGCCCGCATACCAGTTCCTGGCAAAGAGTTAACGCGTGTGTTAGGTGGTGGCATTGTGCCTGGCAGCTTGGTGTTATTTGGTGGCGAACCAGGCATAGGCAAATCTACTTTAATGTTGCAAGTGGCTTTGCGTTTAAAAAATTTAAAAATATTATATGTAAGTGGCGAAGAAAGTGAACAACAAATTAAAATGCGAGCCGATAGAATAGGCGTAACTACCGAAAATTGTTATATACTACAAGAAACTAATACTCAAAATATTTTTGCTCAAATAGAAATTATACAACCACAATTAATAGTTTTAGATTCGATACAAACACTACATACAAGTTATGTAGATAGTAGCCCTGGTAGCGTGAGCCAAGTGCGTGAGTGTGCTGCAGAGTTTTTACGCTTTGCAAAAGAAAGCAACGTGCCTGTATTTATGATAGGCCATATTACAAAAGATGGCGCTTTAGCTGGCCCAAAAGTATTAGAGCACATGGTTGATACGGTATTGCAATTTGAAGGCGACCGTAATCATATTTATCGTTTATTACGCACAACAAAAAACAGATTTGGCAGTACCAACGAGTTAGGTATTTACGAAATGCAAGTAGAGGGTTTGCGAGAAGTAAGCAACCCAAGCGAAATATTAATTACAAACAGAGAAAACCCAACAAGCGGTGTAGCAATATCGGCAACACTTGAGGGTAACCGACCTATGTTAATAGAAACGCAAGCACTTGTTAGTACTGCTGCTTACGGCACGCCTCAACGCTCGGCAACTGGTTTTGATTTGCGAAGGTTATCAATGCTATTAGCAGTTTTAGAAAAACGATGCGGCTTTAGATTAGGAATTAAAGATGTGTTTATAAATATTGCTGGTGGTATTAAGGTAGAAGATACGGGTATAGATTTAGCCTTGGTTTGCGCAGTGCTTAGTAGTAGCGAAGATTTACCAATAGCACAAACCATCTGCTTTGCTGGAGAGGTAGGATTAACTGGCGAAATAAGGCCGGTGAGCCGCATTGACCAACGAATTTTTGAAGCTCAAAAATTAGGCTTCGAAAAAATATTTATCTCATCAAACAATAAAAAAGGCTTAGATATTAAACACTTTAACATTGAATTGGTGTTTGTTTCAAAAATTGAAGAAGTTTTTTCGCATTTGTTTGGGTAAATTTATATTTATTCTCAAACACGTTTTAATTGTAAAAGTTTACTTTATGTGCTACAAAAAAATAAGTTAAAAGTAAAACCATAAACTAGCAATAAAAAAGTTTTACATTTACACAAAATAAAAAATATGATTATGGGAATTGAAGAAAAAATTAATGCAGATGTAAAAGCAAGTATGCTAGCTAAAGATGCAAAGCGACTAGAGGCAGTGCGCGCACTAAAGGCAGTAATATTATATTTAAAAACTTCGCCCGAGGGTTTAACTGAGGATAATGCTTTAAAAGCTATTCAAAAAGAATATAAAAAACGCATTGAAACTGCCGATATTTACATTGCTCAAAACCGACAAGATTTAGCAGACGATGAATTATTGCAAGCCGAAATAATTAAAAACTATTTACCCGAGCAATTAAACGAAGCCGAGTTACGCGTTATTATTGCAGAGGCAATTACACTTACTGGCGCAACTACTGCTGCCGATATGGGAAAAGTAATGGGTGCTGCTAATAAAATAGTTAATGGCCGTGCCGATGGTAAATTAGTTAGCCAACTCGTTAAACAATTATTAGCTTAACTTTAGGGTAAATAAAAAGCTAGTTCCTTTTTGTGGTTGGCTAGTAACAGTAATGGTTTCGCCATGTGCTTCAATAATATGTTTTACAATGGCGAGACCCAATCCTGTGCCCCCCTGTTCTCTGCTTCGGCCTTTATCAACCCTATAAAAACGCTCAAACAAACGTGGCAAGTGTTTTTCTTCAACACCAATGCCATTATCTTTAATTTCAATAATTGCTTGTTCGTTATAAAAATCAATATCTATTTTTGTTTTGCCGCCTACTTTACCATACTTAATACTATTGGTTAATAGGTTAACTATTACTTGCCTTATTCTAAATTTATCGGCATTAACGTAAATTGGTTTTTCCGATTTTTTTGAGATAAAAAAAACTATGTTTCGTTTTGAGGCTTGTATTTCGAGCGCCTCAGTAATTTCTTTTATTTGATGAGAAATATCGTAGCGCTCCATATCCAGTTCCATTGTGCCCACTTCAAGTTGGGTTATGGTTTCTAAATCATCAATAATATGTATCATTCTATCCACACTTTTATCAGCCTTTTTTAAATAGTCAATATTTATTGTTTCGTCATAAATGCCACCATCTATTAAGGTTGATATATAACCTTGAATATTAAAAATAGGTGTTTTTAATTCGTGCGATACGTTTCCTAAATATTCTTTTCTGTAACTATCAAGGTGTTTTGTTTGTTCGGTTTCTTTATCGCGTTCGGTTACTAGCTTGGTTACTTCAACTTCAAGGTTTGATAGTGAATCTGTTTCATCTAAATTAAATTTTGTGTTAGGTATTTCTTTTCTATGTTGTTGTTTAACCATTGTTGTTAAAGCATCAATACGCTTAAATAAAATAGAGTTGTACAAACCATAAATAATAAAAAAACCACTAATAAATGCTGTAAAAAAAGATAAAATACTTAACGAAAAATTAAACCTACCTGATATTTTATAAAAAATAAATGACAATAAAAGCGTTTGTATAAATGCCGATATAACACTTACTAATAATATTAAAGGAGATGATTTTAAATTTTTCAAATTAAATGAAATTAACCAAAGTTAAAGTTTTTGAATTATTATGTGGTTTAGCTATTAAATTATAATCGGTGGTTATACTTTTTTATATTAAAGTAATTTCAATATAAAATTAACAATATTTTGCGCTAAAAATAAGGTAATATTGTTGCTTTAATTATTTAGTTATTAGCTATCATAAACACAAAAACTATTTACCTAACTACGCTAATAA
>JAYSUQ010000268.1:0-8187 GCA_043718985.1 Bacteroidota bacterium
ATCGTATCCAACCCTATTTGTAATATTAACAGGGTTATTGTAACTATAATTAGCGTTTTTTTTTGATAATTTAACTAACCAAATGTCTGTTTCGGGTAATTGCGAAAATGACCGAACGGTAATTATTAAAAAACTATATAGAAATAATTTCATCGAATTTTTTTTGAAATAAATAATTAGCTGTTTTAAAAATAACAAACCCCAAAAACAAACCAGCAAGCATTCCCACAAAAATATCTGATGGGTAATGAACGCCCAAATAAATGCGCGAATAACTAATGATTGCGGCACAAGCAAATAAACCATATCTAAATAATTTATGTTGCTTATTAAAAATTAAAAATAAGAACATGGCAACACCAAATGCATTAGTTGCATGTCCAGAAAAAAAGCCGTATTGCCCGCCAACATAAGTATTAACCGTATGTAATTGGTGCATAATTTCGATATTATGTGTTGGCCTATAACGTTTAATAGCATGTTTTACTTGGTTGGATGATTGGTCGCAAAGCACTATTAATAATACAAAAAACAAAAATATAATAGTCGATTTTTTTACTTTTAATTTAGTTATTATTAAATATATACAATAGGCAAACAAAGGTGCAAACACCCAAATTTGCGAAATGTAAAACATCACATCGTCAAACATAATGCTGTGTAAAGCATTAATTTTCAGTAACAATATTCTATCAAATTGCTTAAGGGTATCAAACATATTTTAAAAGTAACAAAAACCTAATAAGTAAACTAAATATATAACTAAGCATAAATTGTTTAAAACTTGTTACTATCCTAAAAGGCACAGTTATCAACACTTTTCAACAAACCGTCTGTATGCAAGCCGAACAATTATCTTTGTAACTTAGTACAATTTATGAGCAATTTAAAAAAAATAAACAGTGCCCTAATTTCAGTTTTTTATAAAGATAATTTAGAGCCTATTATAAAAAAGTTAAACGACTTAGGCGTTACCATATACAGCACTGGTGGCACACAAAAATTTATCGAAAGCCTTGGCACACCTGTTGTTGCAGTTGAAAATTTAACATCGTTTCCCGAAATTTTAGGTGGTAGAGTTAAAACATTGCACCCCAAAATTTTTGGTGGTATACTTGGTCGCAGAGAATTACAAAGTGATGTTGAGCAAATGGAACAGCACGAAATACCAACTATAGATTTAGTAATTGTTGATTTATATCCGTTTGAAGAAACATTAGCAAGTGGCGCAACTGAAGAAGATATCATTGAAAAAATAGATATTGGTGGCATATCATTAATACGAGCTGCAGCAAAAAACTTTAACGATGTAGTCATTGTTTCGTCACAAAACGATTACGATTCATTGTTAACTTTATTAAACGAAAAAAATGGCTCGTCTAATTTAAGCGACCGCAAAACATTTGCCACCAAAGCTTTTGCTATGAGCAGTCATTACGATACGGCTATTTTTAATTATTTTAATTTAACTGAACAATTACCTGTTTTAAAAAACAGTATTAATAATGGCTCAACATTGCGTTATGGTGAAAACCCTCATCAAAAAGGAGTTTTTTATGGCGATTTAAATAGCATGTTCGAAAAATTAAATGGTAAGGAATTATCATACAATAATTTATTGGATGTTGATGCGGCCGTTAATTTAATGGCCGATTTTACTACTGAACCAACATTTGCTATTTTAAAACACAATAATGCTTGCGGCGTTGCTTCGCGCCCAACACTATTAAGCGCTTGGAAAGATGCTTTAGCTGGCGACCCGGTATCGGCATTTGGAGGTATTTTAATTTGTAATAAAACAATTGATGAAGAAACAGCACTTGAGGTAACAAAATTATTTTGCGAAGTTATTATAGCTCCAGCATACAATAACAAGGCTATTGAGATTTTAAAATCAAAAACAAATCGGATAATTTTAATTCAAAAACAAGCCACATTACCTAAAAAACAAATTCGCACTTTGTTAAATGGTATTATTGAACAAGATAAAGATTTAATTACAGAAACAAGTACTAACCTGCAAGCCGTTACATTAACGGCACCAACATCAATTGAGGTAACTGATTTATTGTTTGCCAATAAATTAGTAAAACATACAAAATCCAACACCATTGTAATAGTAAAAAACAACCAATTATTAGCAAGTGGTACTGGGCAAACATCGCGTGTAGATGCTTTAAAACAAGCCTTATCAAAAGCAATTAGTTTTGGGTTTGATTTAAAAGGTGCTGTTATGGCAAGCGATGCGTTTTTTCCGTTTCCTGATTGTGTAGAAATTGCAGATAAAGCGGGCATTACAGCCGTTATTCAGCCAGGCGGCTCTATAAAAGATAAAGAAAGTATTGAATATTGCAATAATAACAACGTAAGCATGGTATTTACAGGCACGCGCCACTTTAAACACTAAACTAAATTTAAATTTCCACTATTTAATAACACTAATCATAAATTAACACTACTAAAATTAACAATATATGTCTCTTTTTGATTTTTTAACCCAAGATATAGCAATTGACTTAGGTACAGCCAACACAATTATTATTCATAACGAAAAAGTAGTTGTGGATCAGCCAAGTATTGTAGCCGTTGATAGAACTACTGGTAAGGTAATAGCCGTTGGTAAGCAAGCACAAATGATGCATGGCAAAACTCACGAAAACATTAAAACAATTCGTCCGTTGCGCGATGGTGTAATTGCCGATTTTCAGGCAGCTGAAGAAATGATTAAAGGAATGATTAAAATGATTAATCCTGGAAATCGTTTTTTTAAACCATCATTACGTATGGTTATTTGTATACCTAGTGGTATAACAGAAGTAGAAAAACGTGCCGTACGAGATAGTGCCGAACATGCTGGAGCAAAAGAAGTTTATATGATACATGAACCAATGGCGGCAGCAATTGGTATGGGAATAGATGTAGAAGAGCCAATGGGGAATATGATTATTGATATTGGTGGTGGTACTTCAGAAATTGCTGTTATAGCTTTAGGAGGTATTGTTTGTGATAAATCGATTCGTATTGCAGGCGATGATTTTAACGCAAATATTGAAGAATACATGCGCCGCCAACATAATATATTAATTGGAGAGCGAAGTGCAGAGCAAGTTAAAATTGAAGTAGGAGCAGCGTTAACCGAAATAGACAACCCGCCTGCCGATTATGCAGTACAGGGTCGCGATTTAATGAGCGGTATACCAAAAGAAGTTTTTGTAAGTTATGTTGAAATTGCACATTGTTTAGATAAATCTATTGCTAAAATTGAAGAGGCTATTTTAAATGCTTTAGAAATGACGCCCCCTGAGCTAGCTGCCGATATTTACAGAACAGGCATTTATATGGCTGGTGGTGGGTCGTTATTAAGAGGTTTAGATAAACGAATTTCGTTAAAAACTAAATTACCAGTTCACGTTTGCGAAGATCCATTAAGAGCCGTTGCTCGTGGTACAGGTATTGCACTTGCTAATGTTCAAAAGTTCCCATTCTTAATTAAATAATAACATTTCTTGTTATTAGCTTTAGTCAGACTTTATTTTAAGTCTGACTTTTTAGTTTAGCAACATCATTATTAAAAATTTCAATTCATTTAAAATAATAACAAAGCAATAATAACTATCTTTTTTTGATAATTATTGCCCAATAAAACAACCAAATGAAAAATCTTATAAATTTTATATACAAACACAATTTCTTTTTTGTGTTTGTAGCATTAGAGGTTATTTGTGTTTTTATTTTAATGAAAAATAATGGTTATCAAGGTTCTAGTTTAATTAACTCATCAAATAAAGTGAGCGCTAACGTTTATAAAATTTCATCAAACACAAAAGAGTATTTATTGTTGCAAGACGAAAACGAACGATTAGCCAAAGAAAACGTATACATGCTTAATCGTTTAAAGATGGGTTATGCAGCAATACCATTAAAAACATATATAAAAAACGACACCTTGTACAAACAAGTATATCAATTTATAGGCGGTAAAGTAATTAATAGCAGTATTAATAAACGTAATAATTATTTAACATTAAACATAGGTAAAGAGCAAGGCGTTACACAAGATATGGCGGTAATTGCAAACGATGGTATTGTTGGTATTGTTAAAGATGTGTCTCAAAATTTTTCTTCAATAATGTCAATCTTACATAAAGATGTGCGAGTAAATTGTCAATTAAAAAAAGAAGGTATTTACGGCCCTTTAATTTGGGATGGTGCAGATTATCGCTTTTCTAATTTAATAGATGTGCCTACACATGCTAAATTAAAAAAGGGCGATACCGTTATTACAAGTTCTTTATCAGGTATTTTTCCTGAGGGAATTATGGTTGGTTTTGTTGATAGTTGGGAGCGTAAGCAAAACGAATCGTTTTATACAGTTAAGGTTCGTTTAAGTGCCGATTTTAAAAAAGTAAATCATATATCGGTAATTAAAAATAATTACAAAACCGAAAAAGATAGTTTAGAAACCATTTCGCAAGTACAAAGTGATAAGTGATGTAATTAAAAATAGTGTTCGTTTTTTTGTGTTAATACTTTTGCAAGTATTAATTATTCAAAATATACGTTTAGGTGCATACGTAATTTTATTTCCGTATGTATTATTTATTTTACTATTACCTTTTGAAACGCCAAAACTACTGGTATTACTACTCGCATTTGTAACAGGCTTAACTATTGATATGTTTTATGATACCGCTGGCTTACACACAGCTGTTTGTGTATTTATAGGTTTTTTACGTTACTATGTTTTGCGATTATTATCACCACGAGAAGGTTATGAAGTTGGCCTATCGCCTACCTTAAACTCAATGGGCACTATTTGGTTTTTAACCTACGCTGGCATCATTATATTTATTCATCATTTTTGTTTTTTTTATTTAGAAATTTTTCGATTTAACGAATTTTTTAAAACCCTGCTTCGGGTATTTTTAAGCACAATTGGTACATTTAGTTTAGTATATGTTATTCAGTTTTTATTTTACTCATCAAATAAAAATAATTAATGAATAACGGGGCAAGTTTATCCGACAGAAAATTTATTATTAGTGGCTTTTTTATTTTAATTGCCATTATTTATATTATTCGATTGTTTTATATTCAGTTAGTAGATGATCAATACAAATTAGACGCTCGAAATAATGCATTTAGATACCGAACAGAATATCCTGTGCGTGGTTATATTTACGACAGAAACGGAAAATTATTGGTATTTAATGAGCCATCTTACGATTTATTAGTTACGCCTAAACTTGCTAAAAACTGCGATACATTAGCCTTATGTAAAGTATTAGAAATTACTAAAGATGATTTTGTTAGGCGAATGAAAAAAGCTTGCCAAGCACCAAATTCGCCCCGAAAAGAAAGTGTATTTGAAAAACAATTATCAAATAAAATTTACGCCGCTTTACAAGAAAAATTATTTCGATTTAAAGGATTCGATGTTCAATCAAGAACCGTTCGTAAATATCCAAGGCCAATTGGCGCACATTTATTAGGCTATGTTGGCGAGGTAACTAAAGATAAAGCTGCTAAAGATCCGTATTATCGTGAGGGCGATTACATTGGTATTTCAGGTATAGAACGCTCTTTTGAAGAAGCTTTACGTGGAAAAAAAGGAACACAAATAGTAATGGTTGATGTGCACAACAAAACAAAAGGGCGTTATATGAATGGCCAGTTTGATACCTTAGCAATACCCGGAAAAGCGCTTTACAGTAGCATTGATATTGAATTGCAAGAATTAGGCGAAAAATTAATGCGAGGTAAACGAGGATCTGTTGTAGCTATTGATCCTCAAACTGGAGAAATATTATGCTTAGTATCATCACCAAGTTACGACCCAAATTTATTAGTTGGTGGTAAAGAGCGCTCTAAAAACTTTACAAAATTATATTACGATTCGCTTAATTTACCTTTATTTAATAGAGCATTACAAGCAATGTATCCACCAGGTTCTACCTTTAAATTAATTGACGCATTAATTGCACAACAAGATAATTTAATATCACGTTCAACAGTTTTCCCTTGCAACGCTGGATATCCTCCAATGGGAGGGCATCCAAAATGCCATCGTCATGCACCAACCGATTTAATAGGCTCAATATCTGCATCGTGTAATTCATATTATAGTTATGTGTTTAGAGAGATTACGGATCAAAAAAAATACCCATTGTTTGAAGATGGCTATAATCATTGGCGAGATGCGGTGCGCTCATTTGGGCCAAATACAAAGTTAGGAACCGATTTACCGTTTGATAAGCCAGGTAATGTGCCATCGGTTGAATATTATAATAAAATATTTGGCAAAAATCATTGGCGCAGTAACACCGTTGTATCATTAGGTATTGGGCAAGCCGAGTTAACATTGGTGCCTTTGCAAATGGCTAATGTTATGGCATCAATTGCAAATAAAGGTTATTACTATTCGCCACATTGTATAAAAGGCGTGGGTAGTGATAAAAAAATAGATCAAAAATTTAAACAAAAACATTACACATTTGTTCAAAACCAAATTGCTTACAAAAATGTGCACGATGGCATGCAAAATTGTGTAGATGCTGGAACAGGAAGGGGAAGTAGAGTAAAAGATATTGTAATATGTGGTAAAACTGGTACTGCCGAAAATCCTCATGGCGATTCGCACGCTGTATTTTCGGCATTTGCACCACGCGAAAATCCAAAAATTGCTATTATTTGTATTGTTGAAAATGCAGGTTGGGGTGGCACTTGGAGCGCACCAATTGTAGGATTAATGATAGAAAAATATTTAACAGGAAAAGTTAGTAGACCTGAAGTTGAAAAACGAATGACTGATGCCGATTTAATTAACAGGAAAAATTTACTTGACTTAAGCCATCACTAATGAGAAAAGACGAACAAAGTTTATTTTTTGGAGTTGATAGAGTTACTGTATTAACCTATGCTTTGCTTGTATTTATGGGGTGGCTAAATATTTATGCCGCAGTGTATAACGAAGACCATCAAAATATATTTGATACAACTCAAAAATATGGCAAACAATTAATATGGATTAGTAGCGCTGCTTTTATTGCCATTATGATTTTAATTGTTGATGCAAACGTGTTTACTGTTTTTGCTTTTGTGTTTTATATATTATTTATTTTAGCCAATGTGTTAGTGCCTTATTTAGGCAGAGAAGTAAAAGGAAGCCGCTCGTGGTTTAGATTTGGCGATTTTGGAATTCAGCCTGCCGAGTTTATGAAATTTGCTACAAACTTAGCGCTTGCCAAATTTTTAAGTAACGAAAATATTGAGGTAGAAACCTCTCGCCGAAACCGAATATCTGACTTATTAAAAAAGTATAAAAACACATTAATAGCTGCTATAATATTAGGCTTACCGTTAATTATTATAAAATTATTGCAAGATGAAACAGGTTTAGCAATTGTATTTGTTGCGTTTATAGTAACGTTATACCGCGAGGGTTTATCAGTTAATTTTGTTATTTTTGGATTACTATCAGCACTATTATTTGTACTGTCGCTTGTAATTGCATCTAAAGCATTAATTATAACGCTTGGTATTATTGCTGTTTTATCGTTTTTATTTATTAAACGTAGTCGTAAAAATTTAATAATTGTAGCAGTTATATTTGCCGCATCTAGCGGCGTAGTGTTAGGTACAAATTATGTTTACAATCATTTAGAGCCACATCAAAAAATACGAATAGATGTGTTATTAGGCCGTGGTACTGTAAATTTAAAAAAAGAAGGTTACAATGTTAACCAAGCAAAAATTGCAATTGGTTCGGGTGGTTTTATTGGCAAAGGATATTTGCAAGGCACTCAAACAAAATACGATTTTGTGCCCGAGCAAGATACCGATTTTATATTTTGTACCGTTGGTGAGGAGTGGGGTTTTGTAGGCTCAACCACTGTAATTTTATTAGAATTGTTTTTAATTATTAGAATTATATTTATGGCCGAAAGGCAACGCTCACCATTTAGTAGAATTTATGGCTATGGCGTTGCATCAGTATTGTTTTTTCACTTAACCATTAACATTGGGATGACTATTGGATTAATGCCTGTAATTGGTATACCATTACCATTTTTTAGTTACGGAGGCTCATCACTATGGTCGTTTACCATTTTGTTGTTTATCTTTATAAAATTAGATGCAAATAGGTTATTGATTTTGCGTTAAGACATTGGTGTTTAAAAATGATAA
>JAYSUQ010000269.1:0-8159 GCA_043718985.1 Bacteroidota bacterium
AAATTAGTTTATAATATGCAGCAAGCCTGTTTTGTTTAGCGTAGCCGAGTTTATTTTGTAAATGTACACACCGTTTGGCAGGGCACTTACATTAAACTCCAAGGTATTATTTCCTTTTGTTAATGCGGTGTTTTGGGTTAGGGTTGCTGTTTTTTTGCCCACCACATCAAAAACTTCAATGGTATACACATCATCAACCTCGTTACTTAAATTAAAGTTAACACTTGTGCTACTTGGGTTAGGGTAAACCAACACGTTGGTTTTTGTGCTACTTTGCAAAGCAAACTCGCCATTAGGGTTGTTAATTTTTGCAAAAGCATTGTTTACCAACACATAACTAAATGCAGTAACATTGCTGCAAGGGTTGTTTAATGTTACGGCAATTTTATAATATTTGTTTAACGAGTTTGCCGCATTATTTGCACCCCAATAGCCTGTGTAGCCACCTGTGCAAGCACCACCAGTTGCAGTGCCCCACACGGTAGTGGGCACACATAACGAGTTTAGGTTAATGGCACCAACGGTGGTAATATTATTTGTAACGGTTGTTTTATTATAAATATTTTTTATAAATATACCTGTACTGCTAACCTCATCTATAGTAACATTATAACCAGTAACGGCACCCGTGCTGCCATTTATGCGAAACCCAGCCGATAAAGCGCCTGCTAAAACAGGTGCGCTAACGTTGGTAGATGCTGGCACATACGTTACACTAGGGTTGGTGTAATAGGTGTTATAAATTTCTAAATTTAAAACAGCTGGCACTGTGCTTAACACATTAATAAAACCACTTTTTGTGGTAATGTTACCACAGGCATCTTTAACAGTTACACTTACACTGTGTTGGCCAGTAGCGGTTAATAATGTGTTGCCATTGGCATCTGTTAGGGTTCTTAAATCGTAATTGGTTGGTATGGCACCATTAACCCAAGCGCCTTGGTAGTTTAGCAAGCCAGTGCCAGTAACTGCAGCACAAGCAACACTTGCTACTACATCAATTTTATAACTGGCGCCCGTAGTTATGCTATTTAAATAAGTTGCATTTAACAACATGGCATTGCAATTATAAAAATTTAATATGCCACCAAATTCGCAATCGCCAGTAAGGCTTAAGTTATTAAGCGTAATGGCGTTTAATGCTACATATTGGTTGCCGCTAAAACCTGTGTAATCTTCGCCATCTATTTGGTCGGCTAAGGTATATACGTTGCCCATATAAGGCAAAAATGTGTGGCGCGGGTTGGCCCCAATGTTTTGAGACGATATAACAGGTGTGGCTACCGCGGTGTTAAATTTGCTTAAACGGTTAACACCTGCAGTGCCTGGCGTTACTGCCATTAACCACCCGTTTTTTGCTAACTCTAAAAAAGTGTTGCTAAAATCGTTGCCTGCGCCAGGTGCAATGTTAGTAACCACTTGTGTGGCCGTGTTTATTTTTGCTAACACATTAGCACCTGTTATGCCACCTGCTACATATAACAATGGTTTTGGCAAGGTTTTATCAAACTCTAAACCCTTAATTTTGTTTAAGGTGTAAGATTGATAGGGTATCGTACCTAACTGACCAGTAAGCGGATCAATATTCAACACAAAAACTTTAGTACCTCCTGTGTTGGCGTAATAGTTACTAAAGGCCAACCATTTTTGGTCGGGTGCTAGCTCTAACTCCATTGTGCCATAATCGTTGGCAGTAAGTGTGCCAATGGTACCAAAGTTATAGGCATTGGTAAAGCCAGCGCTTGTAATATCGTATTTAGTAATGCCATCTGTGCCAGCAGCATACAAATAGCGCAGGGCAGTTGTGCCAGTGCCACTCACAATTTTAGATACGGCAATGCTGTTAGCAAACCCTATAGTAAATGCAAAATTTGCTGTAGATACTGTGCCGCCGCACGAGTAAACCGTTGGGCCACTTGCATTGGTAACAGTAACTGCGCCAGCGGTGCAATTTATTTTAGTATACACTAACCTAACGCTACCAACCCCAACATTTGCTAGGGTGTAAATAGCATAATATTCGGTACACGAACCTGGTATTGGCACAATGGCCACCTCGCCTAAAATTTGGGTATATAACTCGGTGCAAGCTGCTAAATTACCAGCTATTCCTAAATTACCAACAGCAACTCCAGCGCCATTATACACCGCATTGTTTTTAATAAAAAACAATAATTGCCCAGTAGGCGAGTAGGCGCCATTTGTTACATTATAGGCATCGGTAGTTGGAGCACCAGCATACAATGCTACCGGCGTAAAACCTGCAGTTTGTGGTGTAATTTTTTGAGGAGGCAACGTGTAGTAGGCCATTTGCGCAAACAGTGTTGCGTTTACTAGTAGCACAAAAGCTAGTAGTTTTGTAGTGATTTTGTAAATCATAAGTTTAGATAAAGGGTTAGTTTTAGGCGACAAAAATAATAAATAAAGTAATAAAAACAACTTATAAGTAAACAATTTATAAGTTGTTATTTTTAACACGGTTAACTTGCAATTTAGCATTGAATGTTAGATAACCAAACAGAACTTAAAAAAATAGGGCAACGTTTACGGCAGCTTCGTATAAAAAAAGGCTACACTAGCCACGAAACTTTTGCTTATGATAATGATTTATCAAGAGTGCAGTATTGGCGGTTAGAGTCGGGCAATGCAAACATTACAGTAGGTAGTTTAATTGCAATTTTAAATATTCATAACATATCGGTAGAAGAGTTTTTTAAATTAAAAGAAGACTAGTAATTGAAAAACAACAACTATTAACAAATTTTTTAGGTATAAAATAAATTACAATTAAAACACTAAAATAAAAAAGAGGCTATTTAAAACAGCCTCTTTTATTAGTGGGGTAAATGAAGGGGTTCGAACCCTCGACCCTCGGTACCACAAACCGATACTCTAACCAACTGAGCTACATCTACCATTTTTTGAGATTGTAAATGTAATAATTTTCTTTTAAACAAAGAAAATTATTATTTTTTATAATTTACCATATAATGCAGGCCAACCGACTCTTTACGGCGTATGGCGTGTTTAATAATTAAATAACCTATGCAAATTAAATTACGCAACTCGCACAGTTTTTGACTAACTGTTGTTTTTTCATAAAGGGCTTCGTTTTCAATAAACAAAATTTCCAATCTGTCAAAAGCTCTTTTTAAGCGCAATTCGGAGCGCACAATGCCTACATAATTACTCATTATTTGCTGTACTTCTCGTTGCGATTGGGTAATTAAAATCATTTCTTCGGGGTGCTCAGTTCCTTCAGCATTCCAATTAGGGATCCCTACTTTAAAGGCAATAGTTGTTAATAATTTAGTTGTTGTTATTGCAGCGCGGTGGGCATAAACAATTGCCTCTAGCAATGAGTTGCTGGCTAATCTGTTAGCGCCATGCAAACCAGTGCATGCACACTCGCCAATTGCAAATAAATTAGAGATGCTAGATTGCCCTTGTTTATCAACTAAAATACCGCCACATAAATAATGCATGGCTGGCACAACAGGTATCATTTTAATAAAAGGGTCAATACCTAAACTCATGCATTTATTGTATATGTTAGGAAAATGTTCTATAAACGCCTTTCTATCTAAGTGTCTGCAATCTAAGTAAACAAAGTCTTCGCCACGCGTTTTCATTTCGTTATCAATGGCTCGTGCAACAATATCGCGAGGAGCTAATGATAGGCGCTCATCGTATTTTTGCATAAACTCTTTGCCATCATTAGTTTTTAAAATTGCGCCAAAACCTCTTATGGCTTCAGTAATTAAAAAACTTGGGTGCTCGCCTGGATTATATAAAGATGTTGGATGAAATTGCACAAACTCCATATCTTGCACACGGCCTTTAGCACGATATACCATTGCAATGCCATCGCCAGTGGCAACCGTTGGGTTTGTGGTAGTGGCATAAACATGGCCTACACCGCCAGTAGCCATTACCGTAATTTTAGCAAGTACAGTTTCAATTTTTTGAGTTTTATTATTTAAAATATAAGCGCCAAAGCAGTTCACATCTTTAGTGTGTGATGTAACAACATTACCTAAATGATGCTGTGTAATAATATCAATAGCATAATGATAATCGAGTATGGTTATGTTTTTATGCTGGCGCACTTTTGCTAACAAGGCTCGCTCAATTTCAAAGCCTGTAATATCTTTATAATGCAAAATACGATGGTCGCTATGGCCACCTTCTTTTGCTAAATCGTATTCGCCATTTTTAGTTTTATCAAAATTTGTTCCTAACTCAATTAATTCTTTTACTCGCTGTGTGCCTTCTGTTACAACTATATTTACCGATTCTTCATCGCACAAACCACCACCTGCAATTATGGTATCACTAATGTGTTTTTGTGTAGTGTCGGTATCTTTCCAAACTGCAGCAATGCCACCTTGCGCATATTTTGTGTTCGATTCGTCTTCGTTTGCTTTTGTAACAATGTAAACTTTACCAGCATCGGCAACTTTTAATGCATAACTTAAGCCAGCAATACCACTACCAATTATTAAAAAATCAATTTTTTGCATAAGTGGTTTAGTTTTTTGTTGCCATTAGTTTTTGAACATACTTACCTACAATATCAAATTCTAAATTAACAATATCATTAACTTTTAAAAATTTAAAAATAGTGTTGTTATATGTGTAAGGAATAATACAAACCGAAAAGCTTGTGTTGCTTGATTTTACAACGGTTAAACTTGTACCGTTAATTGTAATACTTCCTTTTTGTACCGTAATGTTTTGTGAGTTACTGTTTTGCTCAATTGTATATATCCAACTTCCATTACTATCAATAATAGATTTTACAATGCCTGTTTCATCAACATGGCCTTGCACTATATGGCCATCAAACCTACCGTTAGCGGGCATGCAACGTTCAATATTTACAAAATCGCCAACGTTTAAATTTCCTAAATTTGTTTTTTGTAATGTTTCATCAATAGCCGTAACTGTATAGTTAGTACCTGTTATATTTATAACAGTTAAGCAAACACCATTGTGGGCAAGGCTTTGGTCTATTTTTAATTCGTTAGTAAACACACAACTAAATGTAAAATGTACATTTGTTTTTTCTGTTTGTATGGCCTCAACTTTTGCAAGGCTTTCAATAATTCCTGTAAACATAGCATCAAAAATAAGGTTTATTTCATAATAATATTTGTTATCAGTTTTACATTTGTTTTTTTAAGTAGCATTAACTCTAGTTTTACGATTAGTGCCAAATTCATACTAAAAAATGTTGAACTCAACATTTTTTGTTTTTTTGTAAATTTTTATCTTATCTTAATTTAATGTTTTATAAAAAATATTTTAGTACTACACTATTTTGCTTATTTATTTTTACACTTAATGCTGGTAACGATTTAACTTTTCTTGTTTCTAAAATTAAAGATTACCGATACACCAAACATTTAGATTCGGCAAAATTTTATTTTGCAAAAGCATTACCAATTGCACTTAAAAAAAGTGATTCGATAACCGTGTTTTATTGTTACAAATATTTAGGCGATGCTTACGAGCAACACCAACACTACGATTCTACATTGTTAATGTATGATTATTGCGAAAAATTTATACCAAAAAATGATTTGAAATTAACACCTTTTTTATTAGGCGATAAAGCATATACCTACCAATTATTATACGATTACGACAAATCAACCGAACTTACATTACAAGCCTTAAAATTAGCTACAAAACTTGGAGATAAACGTCGTATTGCAAGTTTATCAATAAGTGTAGCCGAGGGTTTTTCGGAATTAAATTTAAATAAACAGGCCGAGGAGTATTATGTAAACGCTATACACTATTCAAAACAAACAAAAGATACATTAATGCTTTATGAAAGCCATAAATATTATGGCGCTTATTTTTTAAACAATAAACAGTTTGATTTTGCTTACTTAAATTTTATTGAAGCAGAGGGATTTGCAATTGCTTTAAAAGATTCAATTTCGATGGCATACGTTTGGCAGCATTTAGCAGATTATTACTGGTACAAAAAAAATACCGACACTAGTTTTTACTTTGCTAAAAAAGCTGAAATAATTTGGGAGCGTAGAGCCGAGTACCTCGATTTAAGTGCTGTTTACTTACAACAAGCTAAGTTTTATTTACAGCTTAATAAGTATAAACAAGCCGAAATATTTTTACTAAAAACAGAAAAACTTATTAAACAAGATTTATATTTTAACGAAGAATTTTATTCCTGTTATTCGGAATTGTATAGCAAAACCAATCGCAATAAATTAGCGTATAATTATTTGATAAAAGCCAAATTATGTGGACAACAAATACACGAAAACGAACGCCTTGCAAAAACTACTAGCTTACGTTTAAAGTTTGAAGCCGATCAAAAAGAGATAATTATTAAACAAGAAAAAGATAAAAAATTAATAGCTCAATTAGATGCCCAAGTAAAGCAAAACCAACGCAACATTGCTTATATTATTTTAATAACTGTTATAATAGCGCTAGCAATTGTTGTTGTAGCTTATCAAAAAATTAAAAACAAAAACCAATTATTAAATACATCTAATAACAAATTGCATAACCTTGCCTCTCAAAAACAAATTTTATTAAAAGAAGTTCATCACCGGGTAAAAAATAATTTAACTACACTTAAAAGTTTACTTTTTCTACAGGCAAAAGCATCAGATAATGCTGAAGTTAAATTAATATTAGAAGAGTGCCAATTACGTATTCAATCGATGGCATTAATTCATCAAAATTTGTATGAAGAAGGTGGCAAAGAAACTGTTGAATTCCATCAGTTTATTGAACAGCTAATTGAAGCTTTAAAATTATCTTTTAATACAGTTGTTACCCAAGTTGAGGTTGAAATAAAAAGCAATAAAGTTAGTTTAGATATTTCGTTAGCATTATTTTTAGGGTTGGTGTTAAACGAATTAGTAACGAATTCATATAAGTATGCTTTTAAAAATAAAACTAAAGGTAAAATCAGTTTAAATATTGCACATGAAAATGAAAAAATTATTGTGACATATTATGATGATGGGGTTGGTTTACCTAACGGATTTACCGAAACTACCGAAGGTTTTGGCTTTAAATTAATGCGAATTTTAACGCAGCAAATTAATGCGAAGCTTGATTATAGTTACGCGAATCATTTATCTACTTTTATAATTATAATTGATGATGCCAAATAGTTTAAATATTTTAATAATAGAAGATGAGTTATTGATTGCTGAAATGCTTAAAGAAATGTTGTTGGAGCTTGAACACAATGTGGTTGCTGTTGCTAAAAACTATGATTCAGGTTTAGAATTATTGGAAAAACACAAAGAGATAAATTTTGCTATACTTGATATTAATTTGAATGAAACAAAAACTGGTTTAGATGTGGCACAAAAAATTAATGAAGGTTATAAAATTCCCTTTGTTTTTTTAACTTCTTATTCTGATAAAAACACCATTAAAGAAGCAATTGCTTTAAAGCCTGAATCATATTTAATTAAACCATTTTCTAAAACAGATTTGTATGTTACATTAGAAATTATAAAGACAAGAAAAAAAGTTGAAGAAAGAGTTTTAATAATTAAAGATGGGCATTTAACGGTTAAAATAAACCATCAGGATATTTTGTGGATTAAATCTGATAATATATATATCGAGATTAAAACAGAAGGAAAAACATATCTGGTAAGAAACAGCCTTGATAAATTTACGGAGGAATTAAATGACTCTAATTTTATCCGCATTCATCGTTCTTATGCTGTTAACATGCAACACATAAAGGCAGTTAATGGTCAATATGTTATTGTAAATGATGAAAAAATTCCTTTATCCAGAAATTTAAGAGATGAATTGATGACGAAATTTGCCAGTTAAATTTGCTAGCCGTCAAACTCATACAAAAACACGTCAAACTCAACATAAATTCTGTTGAGTTTTTTTTATGGCTTAGGTTTGCATGTAAAACAAATAAAAATTAACCTATGAAAAAAAACTACCAAACATTTTGGGCAGTAAGCCGCCTAAAAACCAGATTAAAAAGTATACTATTTAGTTTAGCAACCATATGTTGTGTAAGCAATAGTTCAAATGCTCAAACAGGCGCAGCCTTAAATTTTGATGGTGTAGATGATTATATCAATGCCGGAAATTTAGTTGCTACTCAGTTTTCAGGCGTTCAGCCTTAT
>JAYSUQ010000270.1:0-8155 GCA_043718985.1 Bacteroidota bacterium
GTGTGTCTCTTGCAAATGCTATTGATAATTATGAAATGATAGTAGATAAATCTTTACGCAAAAAAATAAAACAACTTATAGAAGAGAAAAACGACAAAAAGAAAATTCAAACATTTTTTAAGAATTTAGAAAATAAATGGGATAATAAAGATATAACAAAAGTTGATGTATATTATTTTGATAATGATAATGTAGCTTCACGTACAAAACTAGATGAATCATTTACGTCGAAGGTAATCGATGAAAATGTAACAGATACAGGTATAACGAAAATTCTTTTAAAGCATCTTGAAAAATATAACGAAACTGTTGGTAGTAAAATAACCGAGCATCCAGAGTTAGCTTTTTCAACTGATGGCATTGATGATTTAAACAAAAATATAATTTCATTAAACAATGGCAAGTTTCATCATCCAATACAAAAAGTACGAACTTACGAAGCGAGGGGTAACAAATTTAAAGTAGGACATACTGGCAATAAAAAAGATAAATTTGTTGAAGCGGCAAAAGGAACAAATTTATTTTTTGCCATTTACAAAGACGAAAAAGGAAAACGTAACTATGAAACTATACCTTTAAATGTTGTTATAGAAAATCAAAAACAAGGCGCTTTACAAAATATAAAGCCTGAATTTTGTTCAGTACCAACCAAAAACGAAAAAGGAGATAGCTTATTATTTCATTTATCACCAAATGATTTAGTATATGTGCCAACAAATGAGGAGTTTGAAAACCCCAACTTGGTTGATTTAAAAAAAATATCTAAAACACAAATAAATAGAATTATGAAATTCGTAAGTTGTACTGGTGCAGAAGGATATTTTGCACCAAATTATTATTCTACTCCAATTATAAAAAATGAAGTAGGTACGAATAATAAAAGTGAAAAGACGTTTGACGGCATACAAATAAAATCTGTTTGTTGGAAAATAAAAACAGATCGTTTGGGTATCGTAAATCAAATATTAAAACAAAACTAATCACACAAAATGTGTGACACATTTTGTGTGATTAGTTTATTAGTTGTATATTTACTTTATGGAAAAAGAGTTTAACCCGTTTTTAGTTAGTGGATATAAAGATGCGGCGCACTTTTGTAATAGGCACGCCGAAAGCTTGGCGCTAAAAAAAAACATGAAAAATAATAACAATACTACATTGTTTGCTATACGTAGGCTTGGCAAAACAGGCCTTATACACCACGTGTTTAATAGCTATGCTGTAAATAAAAAAATGGCATGCATTTATATTGATATTTTAAATACACGTAATTTAAAAGAGTTTACTAACCAATTGGCCACCGCTATTTATAATAGGTTTACAGAAAAACAAAGCATTGGTAAAAAATTTATTAATGCCATAAAATTATTGCGCCCATCGGTTAGTTACGATGCCCTTTCGGGTGAGCCCGAATTAACCTTTACATTAGCCGAGCCTAAACATTACGAAAAAACCATACAACAATTATTTACTTTTTTAGATAGCCAAAACGTGCATGTTATTTTGGCAATAGATGAGTTTCAGCAAATATTAGAATATCCCGAAAAAAATACCGAAGCCTTATTGCGAAGCCATATACAACAATTAAAACACACCAACTTTGTTTTTTGTGGAAGCAATCAAAAAATGATGCACCAATTATTTAACAGTGCCAAAAGCCCGTTTTATGCCAGTTGTACTAGTATACATTTAAATTTTATTAGTAATCCCGATTACGTTTCTTTTATAACTCGTTTGTTTAACCAACATAAACGAAGCATTACCAAAGAAGCAATTGATTTTATATTACATTTTACTTGTAGCCACACATTTTACACACAATATTTTTGTAATTTTTTATTTGCAAATGGAACAAAAAAAATAACATTAATCGATGCACAAAAAAATGCCATTGCCATTTTAAAACTAAACGAAAGCACCTACTATCAGTATAGAAATTTAATTACAACCGCACAGTGGAATTTATTATTAGCAGTTGCTAAAGAAGGTAGGTTGCATAACGCACACACTAAACAGTTTTTAAACACCTACAATTTAGGAACCTCATCAATGGTTACGAGAGGTATTGAGGCATTGCTTGATAAAGAACTTATTTATTATAACGCAGGGGTAGATAAACCATACTACGAAGTGTATGATAAATTTTTAATGCGTTGGATGCAACATCCAAAATAAATAACACAAAATGTGTGACACATTTTGTGTGAAATTTAAAAAATACAATTATGATAAAACGCACCATTTATTTTGGAAACCCATCTTACTTAAGCATTAAAAATGCACAGCTATTTATTAGGTTGCCCGAAGTAGAAAAAAACGATTTGTTACCTACCGAATTTAAACGAGATGCTTTAGCTACCATACCAATAGAAGATATTGGAATTGTGGTGATTGATAACCCACAAATAACCTTAACAAGTGGTTTGTTACAAGCCTTACAAGATAATAACGTAGCAGTAATTATTTGTGATTACCGCCACATGCCACAAAGTTTATTATTGCCTATTGAAGGTAATAGCATACAACAAGAACGTTACGATGCGCAACTTGCTGCCAGCGAACCATTAAAAAAACAATTGTGGCAACAAACCATTATACAAAAAATAAAAAATCAAGCAACTGCTTTAGACAGTTTACAATTGCCCTCTCAATATTTAATACCCTTGCAGCGCAATGTAAAAAGTGGCGATGCCGATAATTGCGAGGCTACAGCAGCAGTGTATTATTGGCAAACTATTTTTAGGCATGTTAATGGTTTTATTCGCCATCGTGAAGGACCGCCACCCAATAATTTTTTAAATTATGGCTACGCCATTTTACGAGCTACTATGGCGCGAAGTATAGTGGCAGCAGGCTTACTCCCTACTCTAGGCATTTTTCATCGTAACCGATATAATGCTTTTTGTTTGGCCGATGATTTAATGGAGCCTTACCGCCCTTATGTAGATCAAATAGTACATCAAATGGTTACCGAAATGGGTATTACCAATGATATGACGAAAGAACATAAAGCAATTTTATTAAAAATACCAGCTATTGATGTTACCATTGATGGCGAAAAAAGCCCATTAATGCTTGCAACACAACGCACTGCCGTTAGCCTTGTAAAATGTTTTAATGGCGAGCAACGAAAAATACTGTATCCCGAACTTTAGTACCCTGCAATTACAAAGGAGTTGAAAAATGCTGTGAGTGTACTATTAATACAAACACCATGAACCTAAATACCGAACGCCTAAACGCCTACCGAGTTATGTGGACATTAGTAATGTATGACTTGCCAACCGAAACAAAAAAAGACCGTGTTTTGGCCGCACGCTTCAGAAAAGATTTGTTAAAAGATGGTTTTACAATGTTTCAGTTTAGTATGTATGTGCGCCATAGTGCCAGTGCCGAAAATGCCGACGTGCATAAACGCCGCGTAAAAACATTATTGCCCGAACATGGCAAAGTTGGCATTTTGCAAATAACCGATAAACAATTTGGGCAAATGGAATTATTTTATGGCGCTAAAAAACACGAATTGCCAAACATACCACAGCAGTTGGAGTTATTTTAGGCCTTAAAATTTAAGTTCAATATAATGCCTTCCAATTTTATCGCAAACATCATCAACATCTTTAACAAAGCTAACCAGCTGTTGTGCCTCCGTTGTACCCATAACAATGTAGCCACTATCATTAAATAGTTCGTTAAATTGCCCCATTGTTTGTTCAATTAAATTAACAAGGTTGCTAATAGTAATATTATTTGGTAATGTGTTTTTATTAACAATTAGATAATCGCCAGTTTGCTCGCCATAGGCATACATGGGTTGTATGGTTGATGAGTGAATGATGTCATACATATCATCATTTTTACTGTTATTAACTAAAAAACTATGCCAATCGTAATTATTGGTATCGGTAGTGCAATCATCAACCATATTAAAAACAACTTTGCTAATGTTGCCATCGTTATGTTTATAGCTATAATAATTAGGGTTACTAAGTGTGGTAAGGTAGGCGGCATCGTTAGTTGTAATTGCGGCATCTTTTAAAAAAGAAACAGCAATACATAAATTTTCCCAAGGTTGTACTTGTTTATTTAAATGGGTAATTTCGGCAAGCAGTTCAAGCGCGTTGGCATCTATTAATCTACTTAGTATTTCGTTATCCGAACTGGGTATAAAACCAATTTTTTCGTTATTCCAATACAATGCAATGGCACAATCATCAAACTCGTTGTTAGGTTCGCGTTTTAGGGCAAGCATATCGCCTACATTCATATTATTTAACAATTGCATGCCATTATAAAACCTAAAGCCAGCCACAAAGCATTGTAGTAAATAAATTTTTTGGTAATGTTGTACTATTTTTTTTGGCAATAAAGCAACTGCGCCCAGCGCCAATAGGTTTTTTATAAAAATACCGCGTTGCATTGTTTTTTAGTAAAAATAATAAAAATTATGATTATTGATAGAAACAAAAAATCCGCCCTTAAAGCGGATAATTGTTTGATAAAACTTCATTTTTTTAATTGATAAAAACTTGTTAAACCATTGATTTTACAAGTGTTTTAGTTGCACATGGTGTTTATCAATAAATCAAAGATACAATTTGAAATCTATTCACAACTTGAATCCCAACCTAAATGCACACACCCAGGGTGTTTATCAATAAATCAAAGATACAATTTGAAATCTATTCACAACTGCCACTAGGTGCAGTTTCAAAAACACTCTGGTGTTTATCAATAAATCAAAGATACAATTTGAAATCTATTCACAACGTCTGCTACTTTAAGAATTTGCAATCCCACAAATTGTTCAAAAAAACTAACTACTTAATGTTGCATAAAACTCAATATTCGTTGTAAATTTGCATAATTAATTATTATTCATTTTAAAAAACATAAAATATGTATCCAGAAGCATTAGTAACACCAATGAAAGCCGAACTAACAATGGCAGGTTTTGAAGATTTAACAACTCCCGATAGTGTTGATGGTGCTGTAAAAACAAATGGCACAGTGTTAGTAGTTGTAAATTCAGTTTGCGGTTGTGCCGCTGGTGCTTGCCGCCCGGGTGTTAAACAAAGTTTAGATAACTCAAAAGTACCTACCAAATTAACTACTGTTTTTGCTGGTTTTGATGCGGAAGCAGTTAATCAAGCCCGAAAACATTTTGCTCCTTATCCGCCTTCATCGCCATGCATTGCATTATTTAAAAATGGTGAGTTGGTTCATTTTGTTGAGCGTCATAATATTGAAGGACGAACTGCGGCAATGATAGCTGAACACTTAAAAACAGTTTATGACGAATTTTGTTAAACAATTCATTCTTAAAAAGTAATTTAAAATTAAAAGCCTTATTATAAGGCTTTTTTTATTTTAGCATTATGCAAATATTATCAAACGTATCTTTAAAACAATACAACACATTTGGTATTAATGTGAGTGCTAAATTATTTTGCGAAACAACCTCGGTTGAGCAAATTAAAACAGTAATGCAAACCACCGAATTTAAAACAAATAACAAATTAATTTTAGGTGGCGGTAGCAATGTTTTGTTTACTAAAAATGTAGATGCATTAGTAATTAAAAACACCCTAAAAGGAATTACAGTTACAAACCAAATAAATGACGATGTATATGTTAAATGCGCATCGGGTGAGGTTTGGCACGAGTTTGTAATGTGGTGCATACAACAAAATTTTGCAGGTTTAGAAAACCTATCTTTAATACCTGGCTGCACAGGCGCAAGCCCTATGCAAAATATTGGAGCTTACGGTGCCGAAATTAAAGATGTGTTTTATGAATTAGAGGCCTTGCATATTGAAACAGGCTTGCTAAAAACTTTTACCAAAAGCGATTGCAATTTTGGATACCGCGAAAGTGTGTTTAAACATCAATTCAAAAATCAATTTATTATTACTTCGGTAACATTTAAATTATCTAAAAAACCAAATTTTAATATTGAGTACGGCGCTATTAAACAAGAACTCGATAAAATGAATATAACCAACATTAACATTAAAGCAATTTCGCAAGCAGTTATTAATATTAGAACTAGCAAATTACCAAACCCAAAAGAAATTGGGAATGCAGGTAGCTTTTTTAAAAATCCTGAAGTAACAGAGCATACTTACCAACAATTAATGGCAAATTTTGCAAACATTGTTGCTTACCCATTAGCCAATAAAAATTATAAGTTAGCAGCTGGTTGGTTAATAGAGCAAGCTGGGCTAAAAGGCTATCGTGTTAATGATGCTGGCGTGCATAACCTGCAGGCATTGGTTTTAGTTAATTATGGTAATGCAACTGGTAACGAATTGTATGATTTATCGACTCATATTTTAAACACCGTTAATACTAAATTTGGAGTAATGCTTGAACGCGAGGTTAATGTAATTTAAGATTTATTAAGAAAAAATTTGTAACTAAAATTATAACTTGCCGTTATAACAATAATGCAAAAATTAAGTGTAATTATATATTTTTTGGGATTGAGTTTTTTTACTAAAGCTCAATTAAATGATGGCGATTTAAAATTGTTTTCAACTTTTGAAGATTCGTTACAAAAACTCGAAAATAGTATTGTTTATAATAATAAAGAAAGCAGCCGATTTAATGCCAATAAACAATTTTTGGCTTTATGGCAAACAATTTTAGCTAACGAAAAATCAATGCAATATCCGTTTGATAGCTTAAAAGGGATATCGCGTTTAGTTGCTCCCGATAAAAAATTTAGAATTTTAACTTGGAATATTTTTAAGGAAGATGGAACCCATGCGTACTTTGGATTTATACAAGTAAATAATATTAAAACAATCAAAAAGAATTTTTTAAAAAAAGAAACAACCACACAATACGAAGTGTTTCAGTTGCTCGATAAATCATCAGCCGTTAAAACTCCCGAAAGCTATTTAGGCGAGCCCTCAAAATGGTTTGGTATGTTATATTTTGATGTAATTAAAACCAACGATGATTTTTATACCTTATTTGGTTGGGATGGAAATGATAAGTTAACCGTTCGTAAATTTATTGATGTGTTGAGTTTTAAAACAGATGGCACACCTCAATTTGGAAAAGACGTTTTTAAATATCAAAATAAATTTAATAAACGCATTATGTTTGAGTATGCCAGCGAGGTAGCAATGTCGTTAAAATACAACAGCAATCGCAAACAAATTATTTTTAGTCATTTAGCGCCAAATACCCCCGACCCTACCTTAGTTGGCCAATACCAATACTACGGGCCCGATGGTAGTTTTGATGCGTTTGATTTTAGAAAAGGTAAATGGAATTACATTGAAGATGTTGATATTAGGAATGAAAAAGTGAGAAATGATAATGTAAAAAAACCTGATCCTAAAAAACAAACCCCTTTTTATAAACCTAAATAAATAGCTTTAAGTTTTATAAAAATTACTTAAAGTGTATTTAACAATCAAATGAAAAAATGAAAAAAACACTAATACTATTATTTTTAATAAGTTCAATGTCATTTTTTGCGCAAGAGGATAATGACGAAAGCCCAAAACAATTTTGTAACGAAATTGATAATAAAGAAGCTTTAAAATTATTTGAAAAAGCAACTGATAAAAAAAAATATAAAAAACCCGAACGATTAGATTTTTTAAGAAAATGTTTAGCCTCTGAACCAGATTTTGCTGAGGCAAACGTTGCAATGGGCAACGAAATTGTAGTGCACAGTAAACTCGAAAACAAATCGTTTGCACCTGCTATTCCATTTTTTTTAAAGGCCATTTCGTCTTGCCCACAAGTACACTCCGAGCCCTATTATTTTATAGGCTTTAATTATTACGAAGAAACTAAAAACGACTCGGCTATAAAATACCTCGAAAAATTTATAAAATTTAAAGATGATAATGATAAAAAATTTGCTAAAGATTATGAAGCAGAAATATATCAAGCAAAAGAAATGATAAAATATGCTAAAAAAGAAAGCGTATTAAAACAAAAAATAGTTCCTTTTAATCCCATTGTAGTAAAGGGAGTTTCTACACCTAAAGATGAATATTTAGCATACATATCGCCCGATGATAAATGGTGTTTATATACCCGCAAAGTATCGGCACAAAGTAAAAGTACTGTTTATGCTACCGATAAAGAACGCGAAGCATTTATGATTAGTACACGCGATAATAATGGC
>JAYSUQ010000028.1:0-6328 GCA_043718985.1 Bacteroidota bacterium
TACTTGTTTACGAAAATCTAATGAATAAGCCATGTACAAATTTATGACTTATTATTTTGATTTACAAATTTATGACAAATTATATTTATTTAGCTATAGCAGTTAATCCTAATATTGATTTTATAAAATGTTTACGGTGCATTGCAATTTTATTAAACTAAAGTTACATGTTTTTTTATAAATTTGAGATAATTACAATTCTTAAAAATCATTAAACTATGTGTGGTATTTCGGGCTTTATCGATTTTAATAAAACATCAACTAACGATGATTTAATAAAAATGACTGATGCTTTAATCCATCGAGGCCCTGATGGTTCGGGCTATCAACTACTACAAAATAATAATGCTACAATTGGTTTTGGCCATCGTAGGTTAGCTATTATTGATTTATCTGAAACTGGTAAACAACCCATGCAATTTGAACATTTGTGGATTACCTTTAATGGCGAAGTTTATAATTTTAAAGAAATAAAAAATGAACTCGAAAAGTTAAATCATCAATTTATTGGGCATTCAGATACCGAAGTAATACTGCACGCATTTGCACAATGGGGTATTACTTGTATAAATAAATTTATTGGCATGTTTGCGTTTGTAATTTACGATACAATTGCAGATGAAGTGTTTTGTGTGCGAGATAGGGCGGGCGTTAAACCATTTTTTTATTATTGGCACAATGGTTTGTTTTTATTTGCATCCGAATTAAAATCGTTTTCAAAACACCCGCATTTTAAACAACACATAAATTACAACGCAGTTGCTGCATTTATGCAATATGGCAATGTACCAACGCCTTATTGTATTTTTGATAATTGCCATAAATTAAAGCCAGGCCACTATTTAAAATTAAATATTAAAACGTCACTTTTTACAATTGAAACTTATTGGAATGTTTATGATAGCTACAATAAACCAAAATTAAATTTATCGTTTAGTGAAGCTAAACTCGAAACAGAAAAAATAATACAGTCGGCTGTTGAATACCGTATGGTTGCCGATGTGCCTGTTGGTGTGTTTTTAAGCGGTGGCTACGATAGTGCTTGCGTTGCTGCGTTGCTTCAAAAAAACAATTCTAAAAAAATAAAAACATTTACTATTGCTGTGCCCGATATAGGTTTAAATGAAGCACCCTACGCAAAAGATGTTGCTAAACATTTAGGAACAGAGCATTATGAATACGAATGTTCGCAAAAAGAAGCGCTAAATTTAATTACTGATTTGCCTTATTACTACGACGAACCATTTGCAGATAGTAGCGCCATACCAACTACACTAGTTTGCAAAATGGCACGCAAACAAGTAACGGTTGCTTTAAGTGCCGATGCTGGCGACGAAGTATTTGCGGGTTACAATAGGTATGATTATTTAATGAAGTATGGTAAAAAAATAAATCAGCTACCAGCATTTATGCGCAAAACGTTAGTTAATGCTATGAATATTGTGCCCGCCGATAAAATTCCTATTTTAAAAAATAATTATAATTTTTATAACCGTTACGAAAAATTAAAAGGCATATTAAACGACCCATCGCCAAAAAATTTAATGTTAAATTTAAGTAGGCAGTTTAATGAAACGCAATTAAAGTTAGTTTTAAAAAATAATTTTAACCTGCAAAATACAGCGTATTTGAGTAACGAATTGAGTACCGAATTTTATTCGCCTTTATCATATATGATGGTAATTGATTACCAAACTTATTTGATTGATGATATTTTACAAAAAGTAGATCGGGCATCTATGACCGTAAGTTTAGAAGGGCGTGAACCTTTTTTAGACCATCGTGTTATTGAATGGGCAGCTCAATTGCCCGATAATTATAAGTATCATAATGGCATTAAAAAACATATTTTAAAAGAAATTGTGCATCAATACATTCCTAAAAAAATGATGGATAGACCAAAAATGGGCTTTGCAATTCCTATTGAAAAATGGTTAGCAACCGATTTAAGAGAGCAAGTTGAGTTTTATTTAAATGATGATAAAATAAAACAACAAGCAATTTTTAATATTGAATTTACTCAAAAACTAAAGGCCGATTTTTTTAATGGTAAAAAAGAATTAGCTCAAAAATTATGGTATGTATTGATGTTTGAAATGTGGTATGAAAAATGGATGAATTAAAAATAAGTTAATTTTATTTGTACCCAACCATAAACACCGCGCAACCGCTGTAAGAACCCGTTTCGGTAGGTGGTATAATATAATCTACATATACGTGACGAGATTTCTCAACATCAAACGAAAACTCTTTTTTATCTGGGCCTAAATCTTTAGATGAAAATAATAATTTACGTTTTTTAGAGTCTTTATCTCTATTATAAATTTGCACTTCAACCGTTTTAGGTAAGGCCTCTAACTCAAAAACAATTTTATATTTTTCTCCAATAAATAACGGCACCTCTACCTCTTTTACCGACTCCTTTTTTTTGTACATAATGCGGGTTAATTCGGCACTATCATATTTATAAACACCTAAAAAAGTTTTTGCTTTTTCTTTTAAATCTTTTGCATTGCATAACACATCGCCCCCCTGAAAAGACATAAAGCCTACTAAAATAAATAGGGTTAAAAGTGTGGTGTATATTTTTTTCATACTAGTTAAATTTTATAGTTTTTAATTGTCATATGGTTTAGCTCAAAACAATTATTCGCTTTTTTGGATAATGGCTATTTAATATGTTTAATTTTTATTGTTTAATAACACATTCACTAAATTATTGTATCATACTATTTCGCAATTTGGCAACTAAGTCGGTAGTTTTAATTAGCTCTTCATCGGTTAATTTAACTTTCGAAAAATCAACTTCATCTTGGCTTTCTAACATCAATTTAACCGATGGTATTTGAGTAAACGATGTGTAAATTGCATCTATCTCTGTTTGCAAACCTTTTATTTCGGGTTCTTTGTTTGTGTGATGTTTTAATGCTTTTAAAATAGTTTCGCCTAGTAATAATTGTTCTAAAATACAGGTGCGAATTTTTTCGGTTTTTTGTGCTTTGTAAGATTGGCTTGCAATGTAAATACTTTCGGCCCAAGCACCTGCAAAGGCTAAAACCGTAATGTGTTTTTGTTTATTTTGTTCAAATAAAATATCTGTTTTCATTTGCACATCCGATACTATTTTAACTAACGAATCTTCGTTTGTTAAATTGGCATCAAAACGTTTTGCTAAGTTATCGCTTTCAAAAGCTTGATTGATACCTAAAAAACCACCAATTTCTTTACAGGCTTTTAAATAGGTTTTCGATTCTTGATAATTTTTATTAAAAATAACATAAGCTAAATCAGAACTATAAGCCCCAAAATTAACGGCACGTTTGTAATTATTTACGTTATATTTTTGAGTATTGCTAACTGCATTAGGAAAGTTGGCATTAAATGTAGCGTCACTTTTTTTAAACATATATGCAATTTGTAAAGCCGATCGTAAATTGTAAAACACATCCTCATCATCTTGGGCTGTTGCTGTTGTATCAATAATAATCATACTTGTTGTATCCGATACTACATCGTTATGGTTATCACCATCGGTTGAATTATTACACGAAACAACAAGTAGTGTAGCAGTTGCAATTGTAAGGCAAGTAAATAATTTAAAGTTCATTTTGTTGTTTTTTTTAATAATCATCTAATATATAAAAAACTTTTAAAAAAGTATATCTCATATATAATGTAGTTTAATTTTTACCTAAATTATTTAGCTCTTCTTGTGCTTTTAAAATACATTTATCGTTTTTGTTAATGATGGGGTAGTAAGCATCTTTATCGAACACATTTCGCCCTATAAATGCTTTTAAATAGGGCGCAATTGCTGCGTTTGTTTTTTCTTTATCGCCTTTTAAAGTTATGTTTTGTTTTTGGCAATAACTGTAAAATTCATTTAATAAGGTTGTACTTATATTAAAATTATTTATGTAATTAATTGCACTACCATATTTATTAATTACGTCGCGTTGCTTATCGGCATACTCAAAAGCAAATGTATTAATGGCACCAGTATAAAATACTTTATTTAAAAATGGGTTTGTTTTGCTTGTATCTATTGGCACAAAAACATCGGGCATAATACCGCCACCGCCATAAACAGTTTTGCCTGCTGGTGTTTTGTATTGTAATTTTTTATTAAGCTTAACACTATCTGCATTTAATAATTCTCCGTTTGTGTATCGGTCGTATTCTTCGTTATAGTATTCTTCCTTGTCATCATTATAAGGTTTTTGTATACAACGGCCAGTTGGTGTGTAGTAACGAGCAATGGTTAAGCGCACTGCCGAGCCATCAGATAATTGCATTTGATCTTGTACTAAGCCTTTTCCAAAACTACGTCGTCCTATAATAACACCTCTATCATTATCTTGTATTGCTCCTGCCACAATTTCGCTGGCACTAGCCGATCCTTCATCAATTAATACCGCAATTGGGTTGTTTTCGAAACCACCGTGACTAGTAGCTTTATACATTTTTTTTGGGTTTGCTTTGCCTTTAGTGTAAACAATTTGTAAACCATTTGTTAAAAATTCATCGCAAATATCAACAGCCGCATTTAAGTATCCACCTGGGTTACCTCGTAAATCGAGTATTAATTTACTCATTCCTTGTTTGCTTAATTGATTAAATGCTTGTAAAAATTCGTCGTAGGTAGTTGCTGCAAATTTGCTAATTTTTATGTATCCAATTTTTTTATCAATCATATAACTCGCATCTAAACTATACAAGGGTATGGCATCGCGTGTAATTTTAAAGTCTAATAATTTAAGTATGTTTTTTCGTTTTATACTAACCTTAACTTGTGTGCCACTTTTGCCACGTAATTTATCAAATACTTGTTTGTTTGTAATACCAACACCGGCCATATTAATTGCTTCAACTTTAATAATTTTATCGCCAGCTTTTATTCCTATTTTTTCTGAAGGGCCACCCTCAATAGGATTAACAACATATATGGTATCTTTAATAATATTAAATTCAACGCCTATGCCATCAAAATTGCCTTCAAGTGGTTCGTTTGTTTGTGCAAAATCGCTGGCTGGTATGTAACTCGAGTGCGGATCGAGACTTTGCAACAATGCGGTAATTGTTTTTTCTACAACCTGCTTTTTGTTAATGGTATCTACATATTGATAATCAATATAATCTAATAAATTACCAATTACTTGGGCCGAATTTTGTTGTGTGTTTGAGTGTGTAGTATAAGATTGCTGATTTAATTTATTACTTAACACATAACCTAATGCAATACCAACAATTAATAAAACAGAAAAAACAATAGGTAATAATGCAGTACGAGTAGTGTTGTTTTTTGGCAATTCGTTATTCATAAAAAAGAAATATATTTGTAAGTAAAGTTATTTTTTTACTCTATACAAAATACATTGAACTATAAATTACATATATTTTTTTTTTGTATCAGTTTGCTTGCCTTTACCAATTGTAAAAAAAAGGCAAAGCAAGTTACTAACGACGCTATTGAATATAAAACTATCAACTTTAAAGTATACCCAAACGACCCATTAAATTTTAAATTACAAGTAGCTGGTGGCTGGATTTATAGAACCGAAGGTGTTAATGGCATTATAATTTATAGGCAAACTGCGGTAAATAGCACTACCGATTTTGTAGCCATTGAGCGCACATCAACCTATTTACCAACTAATGCAAATGCAAAAGTTTATGTGCAAACAGATAATTTTACACTAAAAGATACGGTTAGCAATTCTAAATGGCAAATTGTTGATGGTGCAGTATTATCTGGCCCTGCAACAACACCGCTTAGGTTTTATGCTACCTATTTTGATGCGGCGGCGGGTGTTTTAACAATTCAAAATTAATTTATTTGATTAAAAGCATAAAAAAAAACTCTAAAGCTAATTTTAGAGTTTTTTTATAAATTTTAAAAATATTATTTCAAATAAGTATCTATCGAAAAAATATTTTCTACTGGTATGTGCTCTATTAAGTTAGTTAACTGACTTTCGTCGTTTGCAACAATTTCGGTTGCGGGTATAAACTTAATTCGGCCTTCGTGTTCGCCATTAATAATGGTTCCATACTTTCTGATACCATTTTTTAAAACTATCATTGCCTGTGTTGTATTCATTTTTTACCTCCTTTTTGTAATATAAAATCAAACTTAATGCCACAATCTAAATTAATTGTTAATTAACAGTTACAGTTTGGTAAACTACACTTTACAATGAGCGAAACTTGTTTTAAGAAGATGGATACCTAACTCTTTTCCGTTAATTACAACCTAAATTTCCTTAATAATACTTAAGTGTGGTTGCTAATATTTAAACTAATCGAATACTGAATTTATTTTGCCGCT
>JAYSUQ010000271.1:0-8106 GCA_043718985.1 Bacteroidota bacterium
TATACAGTCTAAGTCACATCGAGCGTAGTCGAGATGTTTTTTGTTAGCTCTCGATTTCGCTCGAACAAACAACTCTAACTTTAAACTAATTTATAAAAGTTAACGGTATAATGTAGTAAAGTTTATTACTCGCTAAAATAACTTTTAACCTCGTTTCGTAAATTATAACGGCTACTCATTACCTCACCATACGCACCAGCACTTCTTATAGCAATTAAGTTTCCGCGAATTGTTACGGGCAATTCAACCGCCTTTCCAAAACAATCGCTACTTTCGCAAATAGGCCCAACTACATCGTATTTTAAAGTTAACGCGCCGTCTTTAGTGTTATTTGCATTAGCCGAAATATTTTCAATTTTGTGAAACGCTTGGTATAATGCGGGTCTAATTAACTCAGTCATACCTGCATCTAAAATTGCAAAGTTTGTACTAATGCCATGTTTAATATACAAAACGCTACTTATTAAACTACCGCACTGCGCAACTACCGAACGACCTAACTCAAAATGAACTTGTTGATTATTTTTCAACTCTAAAAACTCATTAAATACTTTAAAGTAACTTTCAAAATCAACAATTAAATTAGCGTTGGGGTTAGCGTAATTAACACCTAAACCACCGCCAACATTAATTATAGGCAAATCAAATCCTTTACTTAAAAAATAAGTATTTATTTCGTTTACCTTGTTGCATAACTGTTTAAAAGGGTTAAGATTTGTGATTTGCGAGCCAATATGAAAATGCAAGCCAATTAATTTTAAGTGCGTTAACGTTTTTAATTTTTCAATAACCGTTTCAAATTCGTACGGATTAATTCCAAATTTATTTTCCTCTAATCCAGTTGTTATGTATTTGTGCGTATGCGCATCTACATTAGGGTTTATGCGTAACGCAATGTGTGCAATTTTATTTTTTTGTTTAGCTAAATAATTTATAACATCAAGCTCGGGTAAACTTTCACAATTAAAACAAAAAATATTTTTATCTAACGCGTAATTTATTTCATCATCGTTTTTTCCAACACCAGCAAACACAATTTTATTTGAATCAAAATTATTTTCAATCGCACACTTTACTTCATTACCACTCACGCAATCGGCACCTAAACCTGCATTTTTTATTACATCAATAATACGCGGGTTTGTATTTGCTTTAAAAGCATAATGTATGTGGTAATTATATTTTTCACTTTCAGTATTAATAACACTTAACGTTTTTTTTAGCAAACTTAAATCGTAATAATAAAAAGGTGTTTTATGTTTTTGTAATTGTTTAATATCCATTTTAATAAAAAATAAAATTAGTAACGCATAGGTTTAATTAAAAGCCATTAGTGCTCGTTAGTTATAACCAAACAAGCCCTTATTTAATGCAAGCAACGCATCTTTTTTATAATTAGAATTTATAAGTACACTTACGTTATTTGCACTGCCCCCGTAAGACACCATACGTAATGGAATATCTTTTAATGATTCTAAAACCTTAAATCCATAGCCCGAGGTTTCTTTAGAGATATTGCCTACTACGCAGATTATAGTTTGGTTTTCATCAACCGAAATTGTTGCAAACTCATTTAACTCATTAACAATTTGAGTTAAATAAGTGGTGTTATCAATTGTTAACGATACTGCAATTTCTGACGTTGTAATCATATCTATTGATGTTTTGTAACGCTCAAAAATTTCGAATACAGCACGTAAAAATCCGTGAGCCAACAACATTCTATCGCTTTTTATTGTAATGGCACAAATGCCATCTTTAGCAGCAACGGCTTTAATGCCAACACTTGTAACAATGTTTGATATGGTTGTGCCTTTAGCGTGTGGCTGCATGGTGTTTTTTAACAACACAGGTATGTTACGTTTTTGAGCGGGTAAAATACAAGTAGGGTGTAATATTTTTGCGCCAAAATAAGCAAGTTCGGCAGCTTCATCAAAACTTAATTCGCTAATAGGGTGTGTTTTAGTAACAATGCGAGGGTCGTTATTATGCATTCCATCAATGTCTGTCCAAATTTGCACTTCGTTTGCGTAAATAGCTGCACCTATTATAGATGCCGTATAATCGCTACCACCACGTTTTAAATTATCAATTTCGCCAAAAGCATTGCGGCATATAAAACCTTGAGTTATAAATAAATTTATGTTAGGATGCTTTTGTAACTCTTCGTTTAAGTTTTTTTCAATGTAAGTTATTTGCGGCTCAGCATTTTCATCAATACGCATAAAACTTAAAGCGGGTAATAGCGCGCTTGGTAAATTTAACTCTTGTAAATAAAAATAAAACAATGCGGTACTTAATAGTTCACCTTGTGCTAAAATTGCTTTTTCTTCGTTAGCGGTAAACATATCTAATGTGAAAGAACGAATGTAATTAAAATGATTTTTTATTAAATCAACGCCTTTTGTTTTAAAATTTTCTGTAAAAAACAATTGTTCGTTTTCATTAAAATAGGTTGCCTCTAGTGCTTCTATTAAAGTATTTGCTTGCTGCTGTTGCTTTGTATATAGCGCTCTGCAAATTTCAACTAATGCATTTGTTGTGCCACTCATAGCCGATAGCACTACTATTTTCTTATCGTTACTTGTTATTAATTTTACCAAGTCATGCATTCTGTTTGCACTGCCAACACTGGTACCACCGAATTTTAAAATAATCATAATAGTTTATTTAATTTTTTTATTGCAAAATAGTTGTTTTTAATTCAAATGCATCGTTTGTTATAGCAGTTAAAAAACTGATGTAATTAAACTTATTAGTAAAAAATAAATTTGACTTTTGACCTTGTTCAGCTTTCAATATTATTTTATTTTCTAAACCTTTTTGGCCTGTAAACACATAGTTATAAGTTTTTGTTGCCGATAAAATTTCTGTTTTCTTAATCACAAAATAAGTATTATTTAAATCATCTAAATCGGCTTTAAGTAATACAGAGTTTTTAGTGTTTTTATATTTAAACTTATCATACTCGCTTATATCTTTTAAATAAAATTTACCATAAGCGTCGCCATTTTCAAAACTAATTAACTTTGGCAATGCTTTAGTTGCAGTACATAGTTTTGATAGTTTTAATTCATAATCAACATCATTAGGTATTAATGCTATTTGCCACGAGGTATAATAACAAAGCAAATTAGGTTGCGTCATTTCATAAATATCTAACCAAATAGCATAACTATTATTACTTAATTTTGTAAAAGAAGTAACTTTTACATGAAACGATTTTAATGCATCGCTAGCTTTAGTTTGTAAGGGTAATGGTACAATTTTTTCGTAACGAGATAAAACATCGCCAACACTATCAATTGTAATTAAAAATAGTTTATGCGCTTTTGATTGATTTGTAAAATTTGCTGATTTAGCGCTAAAATTAATAGCCTTATCATCATAAATACTGCCAACTAATGTTACTATTTTTGTAACGGTATTGTAAGCGCAAGTCGAGTATAAAAAATGCCTCGTATCTAATTTGGTTGCTAGTTTAGTTCCTTTAATTAAGTTGCCATTACTAGCATTTATACGGAGTAACCATTGTCCTTTTTTTAAACCCATACTAACATTAACGAATACTAGCACCTCGTTGGTATCGGCATAAATAATTGTAGCACGATGTATGTTTTTTCGTTCAAATGCAAATTGCCAATTATAATGATACTCAAAGGGTTTATCAATTGATTTAACTGTATGCTTAGTTAAAAAAAACTGAGCGCCTGCGGTATCGCTATCAACATTGCGAATGGTATATAAATTATTTTTATAATAAAATTTTTCGTCTTCAAAAACAGTAAGGGCATTAATGCGATTGGCATCGAAATTAGTTGCAGTACAAATTTTTAAAAGTTGCTGGTTACAACGCAATAAACTAACCATGTTTTTTTGATTAGCTAACTGAAAATAAAAGGAAATAACATCGTGTATCGTATCTGTTGTAACATCAACAAAATCAGCAGGAGTATGTTTTCCTAAATCAAAAGCAATACTATCCGTTATGGTTAATTTGTAATTAAATAAATAACATTTAAAAATTAAATTGCTATTGTTTTGATTATACCCATAAACATAAATACAGTTACGATACTCAAAACTATTAGGTTTTAATATTGTTTTGTTAATAGTTTGCGCATTTAACGCAGTTATTAAAACCATTAACAAAATAGTTATAATTTGTTTGTTTTTCATTTACAGTTAATGTACTACAGTTTTTAAAGTTATATTATAATAATTGTTACAATGTATTTTTTGAATAAAAAAAATAATAATTTTGAAAATATGACTAGTAAATTTCTCAAAAAAATTAACTAATTTACAAACAAAAAAACACCTATTAAAGTTATTACAAAATCATTATATAAAGTTTAATTATAATGATTGTCTAGTGCAAAAAACACCAACAAACTAATATCTGTTACCTATGAATGATAATTTAGACGCCAATAATGAAAAATTAACTACAACTGATAAAGATTATGAGCGTGCTTTACGCCCCATAGATTTTACCGATTTTGCAGGGCAAGATGCTGTTGTAGATAATTTGCGCATATTTGTTAAAGCTGCAAAACAACGAGAAGAAGCGCTAGACCACGTGTTGTTACACGGCCCTCCCGGCTTAGGTAAAACAACATTGGCTCACATTATTGCTAACGATTTAGGTGTAAGTTTAAAAGTAACAAGCGGCCCCGTGCTTGATAAACCAGGCGATTTGGCAGGCCTACTCACAAACCTTGAACCGTTTGATGTGTTATTTGTAGATGAAATACATCGTTTAAGCCCCATAGTTGAAGAGTATTTATATTCAGCTATGGAAGACTATAAAATTGATATTATGATTGATAGTGGGCCAAATGCTCGTACGGTTCAAATAAAATTAAATCCGTTTACACTTGTTGGCGCAACAACGCGTAGTGGCCTATTAACAGCGCCTTTACGAGCACGTTTTGGAATTACATCACGATTAAATTACTACAACAGCAAAGTATTAACTAACATTGTGCTGCGCAGTTCGGCCATTTTAAACGTTGCAATTAGCGAAGAAGCAGCCTATGAAATTGCTCGCCGTAGCCGAGGCACGCCACGTATAGCAAATGCATTGTTGCGTAGGGTTCGCGATTTTGCGCAAATAAAAGGCAACGGCAGTATTGATATTGAAATTGCAACCTATGGGTTAAAGGCTTTAAACGTTGATAAAAATGGATTAGATGAAATGGATATTAGAATTTTATCGGCCATAATAGATAAATTTAAAGGCGGCCCTGTAGGCATAACCACTATTAGTACAGCAGTTGGCGAAGAATCGGGAACTATAGAGGAGGTATACGAACCATTTTTAATACAAGAAGGTTACATGGCTCGCACACCACGTGGACGCGAGGCTACCGAAAAAGCTTATAAACATTTAGGGAAATCGTTTAGGGGTAAACTCGGTGGGTTATTTGAAGAATAATAATTAAGCAATAATTAATTACACATTGATTTAAATTACAACTTGGTAAAACAGCAACATACTCAACTTATTAAACAAGAAGCAAAACGATTAGGATTTGATTTTTGTGGTATTAGTAAAGCAGAGTTTTTAGAAGATGAAGCACCAAGGCTCGAAAACTGGCTAAATAAAGCTATGCATGGCAAAATGGAATACATGCAAAACCATTTTGATAAGCGTTTAAACCCAACATTACTTGTTGATGATGCAAAGTCGGTAATATCTTTATTATATAATTATTACCCTAGTCAGCAACAAAATGTTACGGCCCCGAAAATTTCTAAATATGCTTATGGCGATGATTACCACGATGTTATAAAGGCAAAATTAAATGAATTTTTATATACATTAAAAACAACAATTGGTGATATTAATGGCAGAGTATTTGTTGATAGTGCGCCAGTATTAGATAAAGCTTGGGCAAAAAAAAGCGGCTTAGGATGGATTGGTAAAAATACTAATCTTATAAACAAACAACAAGGTTCGTTTTTTTTTATTGCCGAGTTAATTATTGATGTTGATTTAAACTATGATACCGAAATACCTGATTATTGCGGCACTTGCACCCGTTGTATAGATGCTTGCCCTACAGATGCTATTATAGCGCCCTATATAGTTAATGGCAGCAAATGCATTAGTTATTTAACTATTGAGTTAAAGGATGCCATACCTACTGAGTATAAAAACAAACTAGATAACTGGGCGTTTGGTTGTGATGTGTGCCAAGATGTTTGCCCATGGAACCGATTTAGCACACCAAACAATGACCCTGCATTTACAAACAAAACAAATTTATTAAATTTAAACACTAATGAGTGGCATGATTTAACAGAAGAAACCTTTAGTGTAATTTTTAAAAACAGCGCCGTTAAACGCACTAAACACAAAGGATTGAAGCGTAATTTAAAATTTATACAATTAACTTAATTTAAAATAAATATTTTGTATGTAACGTTTTGTAACTTAGTTATTCTTACAATTTATTATTTAAAACATCCATAATTAAATCTTTTTCGTAACCTTTGCTAGCGGCATAAGTTAGCAATTTGTATTTACGTTTAACAGGGTGTTTTTCCGAAATTAATTTTTGTTTTATTTCTATTAATCGTTTTAGTGTACTCAAATAATCAACATCATCTATTTGCTGCATTGCTTTTTTAATACAATAATCGGTTACTCGTTTTTGTTTTAACTCAATTTTTATTTTAATACGCCCCCATTTTTTTATTCGAAATTTGCCACTCACAAATTGCAGCGCAAAACGCTCTTCGTTAATAAAATTATCTTCAATTAGTTTTGCAATAATGTTTTCAACGGCATCTTGCCATAAACCAAACTCATATAATTTATTTCGCGCATCTTGTTGGCACCGCTCTTGGTAAGCACACCAATTTTGCATTTTAACTAAAGCAATGTGCGGGTCGGTTATTTTTATTGTTTCTTTTTTTTCAAACACCTTTAAATTTAAATAATTATTTACATTTACTGTTAACTATGTTGCAAATTCCAAAACAATTTTTAGATTCGGTAAAGCACTGTGATGGGTTTGACGAAACACCATTTATAGCCTCACTTCAAACTACATCTCCAACCAGTATTCGCATTAACCCTTTTAAACCAGCCCAACTAAATTTTAAATTAGATGATTTAGTTTATTGGAATGGAAATGGATTTTATTTAAACGAACGACCAAATTTTACGCACGATGCATTGTTTCAGGCGGGTTGTTATTATGTGCAAGAGGCTGGATCAATGTTTATTGAACATGCATTAAAAAGCTGCGTTAATTTTAATGATGAGTTATTGTGTTTAGATTTATGCGCATCGCCTGGGGGCAAATCAACCTTATTAAACTCATTGCTAAACCAACAAAGTGTGTTAGTGGCTAACGAAGTTAACAAGCAACGTGCAGATGTACTGTGCCAAAACCTTTGTAAATGGGGTACACACAACACAATAGTTACAAATAACGACTCAACTGCATTTAACGAAATGCAAAATGTGTTTGATGTAATACTTATTGATGCGCCCTGTAGCGGATCGGGCTTGTTTAGAAAACAACACGATGCAGTTGATGAATGGAGTTTAGATAACGTAAATTTATGCTCGCAGCGCCAAAAACGAATAACCGCCGAGGTAGTTGGTTCTCTAAAAAACGATGGTATTTTGGTTTATTCAACCTGCTCTTATTCGGAAGAAGAAAACGAGTGTATTACAGATTGGTTAATAACCGAGTTTAACTTAGAGTCGGTAAATATTGAAATTAAACAGGAATGGGGGATAGTAAAAACAATAAGCAAACAGCACAAAGCACACGGCTATCGCTTTTATCCAAACAAAACAAAAAGTGAAGGTTTTTTTTGTACAGTACTTAAAAAAGTAATGACGAATAGTAATCCCAACCAAAAAAAAATTAAACACGAATTATTTTCGCCTTTAAAAGATAAAGATGTTTTAATTTTTGAAGATTGGGTTAGTGATTTAAATTTAAAAAAAATTATAAAATTTAAAGATGATTTTTTATTAACTAATAATTTAGCAATAAACTTTATTAACCGTTACCAACATTTATATTTAAAAAAAGTGGGCACAAATATTGGCAGCGTTATAAAAAGCGATGTTATTCC
>JAYSUQ010000272.1:0-8066 GCA_043718985.1 Bacteroidota bacterium
CTTGCTCGCGTCCAGTTGCCGATATGCACTGGAGGCCTCACCACGAGCACGTTGGGCAAACAGGCGTTGCCATTCGTCCTAATTTATATATTGCAATTGGCATATCGGGTGCAATACAGCATTTAGCAGGTGTTAACGGTAGCAAAACAATTGTTGTTATTAATACCGATAAAGAAGCGCCGTTTTTTAAATCGGCCGATTATGGTGTAATAGGCGATGCATTTACCATTTTACCAAAACTGGTTGAGGCAGTTAAAAAGTTTAAAGCAAACAAAAACTAATTATTTCTTTTTTTAGTATATTAGAGTTTAATAATGGAAATGAAAAAAGTTAGATTAGAAATTGTTGGTTTATCATACAGCCAAACCCAAAGCGGAGCATATGCGTTGGTGTTAGGCGAAAGTGCCGGTAGTAGACGTTTGCCAATAATAATAGGTGGGTTCGAAGCTCAGGCTATAGCCATTGAGTTAGAAAAAATGACGCCAACTCGCCCGTTAACACACGATTTATTTAAAACATTTTGCGAAACATTTAGCATTGATGTAACCGAAATTTTAATTTACAATTTAGTTGAAGGTATTTTTTATGCAAAATTAATTTGTACCGATGGCGCTAAAGATGTTGAAATAGACGCGCGAACTAGCGATGCAATTGCTTTAGCCGTTCGATTTAATTGCCCAATATTTACGTACGAATTTATTTTAAAATCATCGGGTATTATTTTAGATGATGATACATTGCCAAGTGGTGAAGTACCACAATTAGAATCTGTAGATGAGCCTGTTGAAGCAAAAACGCCAGACAACGAATACAAAGCAAAATCGACCGAAGAGTTAAAAAACTTATTACAAACAGCATTAGATGATGAGCAATACGAATTGGCATCAAAAATACGCGACGAAATAAATACACGAAAACAATCGTAAAAAAAATTATAACTGAGTAACATTACCTACAGTAAAAAGTAATTTATTAAAAAAAGCGTTTGCATTTAAGCAAACGCTTTTTTTGTTGTAATACCATTAGCATTTATCCATTAATTTAAAATTAGAGTTGTCTGTTCGACTGTATAATATAAGCTAATGGTATAATAAATGGTTTTCATTATCAGGCTATTTAGAATTAATATAAATACCGCTCCGTGACATTGTAATGACATTTAAAAGCCTTGCTATGGCGAAATTAGCAACACTAAATGACCTCTTTTAAAATTATATCGTTAACACACAAAACGGCTCCACTCGAGTTAATTGGCAAGTTGCATTTAGATGAAAATCATCAACAAGATTATTTGCCAAGCATTAAAATAAAATTACAATTAAACGAATTGTTGTTTTTAAGTACATGTAATCGTGTTGAATTAATTGTGTGTACCGAACAAATTATAACTAACGAATTTTTAAAAACATTATTTATTTTAATTAACGAAACACTAAGTAACAAAACGTTAGATGAGTTAGTTAATAAAGCCGTTGTTTATAACGATACCGATGCGCTAACACATTTATTTAACGTATCATCCTCATTAGACTCTTTAGTAGTTGGTGAGCGAGAAATTATTACACAAGTTCGCAAAGCATATGAATTTTGTAATGCCTTAAATTTAACAGGCGATACCATTCGCTTAGCCATTAAACAAACTATAGAAACAGCCAAGCAAGTTTATACCGATACCGATATTGCAAAAAATCCAGTATCTATTGTATCATTAGCTTACCGTGAGTTGCGAAACCTTGGCATAAAAAACAATGCGCGAATTTTGTTTATAGGTGCTGGCGAAACTAATTGCAACATGGCACAGTATTTAAAAAAACATCAGTACGCAAATTTTACAGTTTTTAATCGCACCTTAAAAAATGCGCAAACATTAGCTAACCAATTAAACGGAAATGCATTTGAGCTGACGGCTATTGCAAATTATACAAAAGGTTTTGATGTTTTAATAACTTGCACAGCTGCGCAACAACCAATTATTACAACCGAGTTATATAAACAATTAGTTGGTGCCGATATTACAAAAAAAGTAATTATTGATTTGGCATTACCAGCCGATACCGAAAAAAATGTGGTGCAACAAAATGATTTACATTACATAGATATTGAAGCATTAAAAAAACAAGCTGCACAAAATTTATTAAAACGCGAGGGCGAAGTTGAAAAATGCAAAGCAATAATTAACTATAAAACATTAGAGTTTAAAACTTTGCACCAAGAACGAAAAATTGAATTAGCCTTTGGCGAAATACCAAAACAAATTAAAATTATTAAAGAAACTGCCATTAACGAAGTGTTTGCTAAAGACCTTAATTTAATGGACGCACAAAGCAAGGAGGTGCTAGAAAAAGTATTGTGTTATATGGAAAAAAAATACAATGCACTTGCAATTAAAACGGCCAAAAAAGTATTTTTAGAAGAAGATATTTAAATCTTATTTAAATTATTTCAAAATCATCGGCATCGAGCATTGCCGGAAACTGCATTTTAAAGTTTTGTAATTCAGTTAAAGAGAGTGTAACGGTTTCGAGTTTAGGGGTGTTAGCATTACTAGTATTTAGTTTATTTCCTTTAAAGTCAATTACTAAACTATCTCCCGAGTGGTTAATACCGTTACCGTCTTGCCCTATTCTGTTTACGCCAATAACATAACATTGGTTTTCGATGGCACGCGCAATTAGTAGTTGTTGCCAAGGGTAAGTACGAGCTTCGGGCCAATTAGCAACAAACAACAACAAATCGTAAGGCTTGTTTTTTGTGTTTCGGCTCCAAGCCGGAAAGCGTAAATCGTAACATACTAGTGGGCAAATTTTCCACCCCAAATATTCAACAATTAATTTTTCGGTGCCAAAACTGTAATGTAAATGCTCGTTACCCATTCTAAACAAATGGCGCTTGTTATAAAACTGATAACTACCGTTGGGTAAAACAAAATACAAACGATTGTAATAATCGTTATCAACCTTAACTGAAATACTACCCGTAATAGCGCATTGTTTTTGTATTGCCATTTGTTGCATCCATTGCAAACCCTTGCCGCCATGTTCTTCGGCAAACAGTTTTGGCTGCATAGTAAAGCCAGTTGTAAACATTTCGGGCAGCACTATTAAATGTGTTGGCTCGTTTATGTTTTGTATTAACGTTGTAAAATGTGCAATGTTAGCATCAACATTTTGCCAATGTAGGCTAGTTTGTATGTAGGTTATGTTAAGGTTTTGTTGCATCGTTAAATAAACGTATTACAGATAAGTTTAGTTGCTATTTTTTTATTCTTTTAAAAAACCATATTCATAAACTTTTGGTGCAATTTTATCGGCAAGTGTTTTTAAGTTTTCTCTTAATACGCTAATTAATTTAGAGTAGGTTTCATCTGCACTTTTAGTGTTCATTCGACCCTTATCATTACGCCCCTGAAAATGTTCTCGAATATCGTAATAACTTGCGTTTACATTAATACCTTTTTGAGAATGATAGTAAGCCCATAACTTGCGCCCAGCATCAAAAACCACTTTAGCTTCATTGGAAAGTTTTAGAGGAACTTCGTAATGTGCTTTAGGTTCGTTTACAACAAATAAATCATCTTGCCTCTCTTCGGGTTTTATTTTACCCGCTATAAATTGACTCATAAAATTACTTGCAAATTTTTCTTTAGCGTTTACTTCTTGCTCAGTAAAAGGTGTCCAGTGGTTTATTTCACTATTAGATTTTATTTTATTTTGACTATGAAACAATGTAAAAGCTAAACAATCGTTTTGAAATTCTTTGTCTTTTTTCAAGCCATCATTTGGAAATAAGAATTGATCGCGATCGTTAAGCCAAGTAGCGCTAATGCAATGGCGGACAGAATGATAAATTGCCATTTGAATTAAATTTGTTGCCGTGACGTTATAAACAAAATGTTTTTTTAAGTCGTTTTCAGTTGGCGAACTGGTTATAAAAACACCTATATTATTTTGTACATCTGGGCCGTTTATTCTTAAATAACCAATGGCATTACCATTCTTGTCATAATAATTACGAAGCCAGTCAATCATATATTTTCCTTTTTCGTGTGTGTGAATATCTTTCCGTCCAATAAATGAATTCAAATCATATACATCACTAACAAAGGATTCAATTTTCTTTTTCTGATTTAGGTTCCAAATAAAGAAACCAATTGGAAATTTACCTTTCACATTATCAAATGAATTAGCGGGCACAAGAAAACCACTTTTATACGTTCCGCTAAATATAGCTCGAAATTTTTCGAAATTTTGAGACTGAATAAATTTCAAAGTTGAGAAGTGAGCAATTATTGATTTTGGTATTTCATTATTAATTCGAATTAAGAATTGAGCAAATAATTCTCTTGTAGCTGTTCCAAATTTTTCACTGTTGAGTTTATAAATTTTTGTCTCTGAGGCTACATTAGCTTTATTTTTACCTGTACCCATTCTTTGTTTACTGTCACCGCTTTCGGCATACGGAGGGTTAATATAAATTACTAACTTTTTACGTTTATTTTCGTCATTAATAATCTCTTGCAAACCTTGTGGTAGTTTAGTAAAATCATCATTTAAAAAATCGAACTGAAAAACGTGGTTTTGTAGCAAGCTTGCTCCGTTTGTAATGCGATCGTGCATTACGTTTACATCAGCTTGATCGAGCGTGCTTGCCCAAATATTGTATTTGTTGGTAAGTCCTGCTAATAAATTGCCTGTGCCTGCGGCGCAATCCCACACATAATATTCGTCTTGCCAGTTTTCGCCCAACACATCGGCTAGGTATTTTTGTGAGAGTTCTACCCATTGCAAAGGCGTAAAAAATGCTCCTTTACGTTCGCGTATATCTTGTGGCACTAATAAATCTCTACGTTCAATAATATAATTATGAAACTCGTTTACTGGCGGTCGTTTGTAACGTTTCCAAAATTGTTCGTAGGCATTTTTATCTTTAAGGGATATCGTTGCATCAAACAATGATTTTAAATTTTCCCTAGCAATTTCATAACGCCCCTTTCTAAATACTACAAAGAGTTCTTCTTTAAGCGGAGTATCATCGTCGGTTGTTGTAGTGTCGTGGTCGTCCACAAACAAATCTGCCAAATAAAAATCGCTGTCCAGTATGTTTTGTTTTTTACCCTCGATAAAGTCAAAATTAATAAGTGGTTTTAAGGTAATAAGCCAGCGCAAATAAATGGGCACAAAGTTGTTTTTGTCTATTTGTATTTTACCACTTTCGGTAGCTTTTGCAATGTTGTTTTTAATAAAGAATTTTAGGTCTTTATCGTCCGTTCCAAATTGATATTGGTATTTATCTTGTTTTAAAATATTGGTTATAAGTGTATGTATTTCTTTAAACTCTTTGGTTTCGTGGTTACTGGAAGTTACGTTCCAGTTAAAATCGTTTTTAAAAAATAGGTGTTGTATTTTTTCATAAGGTACAAAGGCTATTTTCTGGAAATCGAATGCGCCTAAAAAAGCTGGTGGTAAATTTTTATCAAACGTACGAGCTTTGCCTATAGTTAAAATAAGTTGGGCAAACATGGCTATAATGTCAAAACTGCCTGTTTTGGTTTCTGCCCACAACAATAAATGCTCTTCAAGAGCTTGAGTTTTATGTTTTAAAGTAACAGTAAAATCAATATTGCCAACAATTTTTGTTGTATCGTAATCGAAAAAATAATCTTCTCCGACTTTATTTTTTAACTCTTCCTCTCTTATATTTTGGTATTTCATTTAGTTTTGTTCTTCTTTTATCACTCACAATTTAAATACAATAATATTTAAATACTATGTCCCATTTTATCTTTTTTTACTTGCAAATATTTTTCGTTGTGTGGGTTGCTTGGTATAATAATAGGGATGTTTTCTACAACCTCTAAGCCATAACCAATAAGGCCTACACGCTTAACGGGGTTGTTACTTATTAAACGTAGTTTGCTAATTCCTAAATCGCGTATAATTTGTGCGCCAACGCCATAATCTCGTTCATCGGCTTTAAAACCTAATTCTAAGTTAGCTTCAACAGTATCCATTCCTTGCTCTTGCAATTTATAGGCTTTTAATTTATTTAATAAACCAATGCCTCTGCCTTCTTGGTTCATGTAAACAATAACTCCTTTGCCTTCTTTTTCAATCATTTGCATGGCTTGTTGTAATTGTGGTCCGCAATCGCATCGGCACGAGCCAAAAATATCGCCAGTTATGCACGATGAGTGCACACGAACCAAAACAGGTTCATCGATTTTCCATTCGCCTTTTACTAAGGCTAAATGCTCTTCGTTGTTGGTATCAACTTTATAATTTACAAGTTTAAAATTGCCAAATTTTGTAGGCATGTTAACTTCAACTTGGCGAGTAACAATGCTTTCTTTAGCCAATCGATACGATATTAAATCTTTAATGGTTACAATTTTTAAATCAAACCGTTGGGCAATTTTAACTAAATTAGGTAAACGTGCCATTGTTCCATCTTCATTCATAATTTCAACTAAAGCGCCACAAGGCTCAAAGCCTGCTAAGCGTGCAAAATCTATAGTAGCTTCGGTGTGTCCCGTGCGGCGCAGCACCCCTCCAGTTTTTGCAATTAATGGGAATATGTGTCCTGGTCGGCCAAAATCGGTTGCTTTAAAACTACCGTCAATCATAGCTTGCACAGTTTTACTTCTATCGCTTGCCGATATGCCAGTGGTGCAACCGTGCCCTAATAAATCTATCGATACGGTAAAAGCCGTTTCGTGCAATGCAGTGTTTGATGTAACCATTAACTCAAGCTGTAACTCTTGTGCCTTTTGCTCGGTAATAGCTGCGCAAATTAAACCTCGGCCATGGGTTGCCATAAAATTTATAACCTCGGGTGTTACGTTGCGAGCGGCTGTTAAAAAATCTCCTTCGTTTTCTCTATCTTCATCGTCAACAACTATTATTACTTTACCGTTTTTAATATCCGTAATAGCTTCTTCAATGGTATTTAATTTTAATGCTTGCATTATTTTATGTTTTTGCTGAGTACCTTGTTTTATTATTAAATAAAGGTGATTGTAGTGCTTCAAATTTAAGAATTATATGGCATTTTAGGTCATATATTCTATCTTTGTTTAAATCCGTTTATTAGATACGTTTGTTTCAAAATTTTATAACTCAACTACAACAAAATTTAACTTTGCCATTGCCTGGTAAAGATGTGCAATACCAAATGGCTCATTTAAATCGTACAATAATTGATTTAACCAACGAGCAAACTAAAGATTATAAATTAAGTGCGGTGTTGGTTTTAATTTACCCTAACGAAAAAAACGAAATTTGCTTGTTGTTAATTGAGCGTTCGAATTATAATGGGCATCACAGTAAACAAATTGCGCTACCTGGTGGCAAAAAAGAAGATAACGATATTGATTTAAAAGCTACCGCCATGCGCGAATTTTTTGAAGAAACTGGCTGCGATTTAACTCCAAATTTTATTGGCAGTTTAAGTAGTATTTGTATTCCAATTAGTAAATTTATTGTGTATCCTTTTGTTGCAAGTTTAAATAAAAAACCAAATTTTAATATAGATAAGCGTGAGGTAAATGAACTTATTGAGTGGCCAATTAACGAATTGCTAAACCCTTTAAATAAAAAAACAACTCAACTAGAGTTTAAAAAAAATGTTGTGATTGATGCGCCTTATTTTGATGTTAATGGCAAAGTATTGTGGGGAGCTACGGCAATGATGCTTAATGAACTTAAGTTTATTTTAATGCAGTAATTTAATTATTTAACAGGTTTACCAACCGCTAATTTCCCAAGTACCTTGGCAGCGCATTACTTGCTCAATAATATCACGCACGCAAGCCTCGCCTCCTTTTTTGGGCGACACATAAATACTAATTTCTTTTATTTCGTGTGCGGCATCGTAAGGGCAAGTTGCAATGCCTACTCGTTGCATTACTTCATAGTCGGGCAAATCATCGCCCATGTAAAGTATTTCTTCATCTTTTAAATTATACAATTCAATGTAATTATTGTAACAATTTAATTTATTGCTTTGCGATAAAAAAACATCGTTAACCCCTAAATTTAATAATTGTGTTTTTACTGGTTGGCTATTTC
>JAYSUQ010000273.1:0-8061 GCA_043718985.1 Bacteroidota bacterium
TTTTGTTGGTGTGCTTTTACTGTTATTGTTTTCAAATTCAGATATGCTTTATATTTTACCATCATCGGGCATAAAACCAATAGACGGTTATTCAAGCAATTTATTTTTAATAAAACTTAAAGAAACATTACCCTATTTAATTTTACCATTAATTTGCTACACTTATTCATCGTTAGCATTTATAACAAAATTAACAACAACTAATTTAACCGAGCAATTGCAATTTAATTATATAAATACGGCAAGAGCAAAAGGTTTAAGCAACAAAAGCGTAGTTATTAAACACGCATTAAAAAACAGCTTATTTCCTTTAATAACAGTATTTACAAGCGTTTTTGCAAACGTAATAGGCAGTTCAATTATTATTGAAAGTGTGTTTACAATACCCGGCATTGGCTTAGAAACCATAACAGCTATTCAAAACCACGATTACCCTATTGTTATTGGTGTTATACTATTTAGTGCAATACTCACATTACTTAGCTATTTAGTAGCAGATATTTTATATGCGTTATTTGACCCTCGAATAAAATTGAAAAATTGAAATATAAACATCCATATCAATTATACTTAAATTTTAGGTTAACGATTAAAAAAAATCGAAAGCTGAAAATTGCGTGTAACATTATTTTACTGTTTTTTTCACTAACTGTTTTTGCACCACTATTATCAAATGATAAACCATTGGTTTGCAGTTATAATAAAACCATTTTGTTTCCTGCATTTAGTTTAAAAAACGAAATAAAAATTGGTGATACAATTTTAAATTACAACATGGGAAAAGATTGGAAGCTACTCGAAACTGATTTTTCAATTTTCACCCCATGCTCCTACTCTCCAAATACTATAGATGCAGATAATGCACCACGCATTAGCCCCTTTGATAAACAAACACTTACTTTAAAAAATAACAAAATTATAAACTTACCATTTAAATTTAGGCATTGGTTTGGCACTACACAAAACGGAAACGATGTTTTATCAGGTATAATTTACGGCACACGAATTACTTTTTTAGTTAGCTTTTTATCAATGTTAATAGCATCGCTTATTGGCATTACACTTGGCGCTATTGCAGGCTATTTTAACACAAGTGATTTAAAAATATCGTATCCACAACTAGTGAGCTTATGTATTGGTGTATTTTTTGGTTGGTTTTACGCAACCATTATTACCAATTATTTATTTATAAATCCCTTTAAAAATGGGGGCATTAATTTAATTGTATACTTAATATTATTTACAACAACAGCTTTTTTAGTGCTAATTTTATTTAATTTAATTGGAAAAAAAATAACAATTATTTTAAATTTAAAATCGAAATTAAATTTCCCTATATCTATTATTATTTTAAAAATAATGGAAACAATAAGTGCCGTGCCAGTAGTACTCTTAATTATAGCGCTATCGGCAGTGGCAAAACCAAGTTACACCTTACTAATTTTAATAATTGGTTTTTTAAGTTGGATACCCATTGCACGATTAACTAGAGCTGAATTTTTGAAAGCAAAACACTTAGATTATGTAACCGCTTGTAATGCTTACGGAATGAGTAAATTTAAAATAATGTATACTCAAATTTTACCAAATGTGTTGCCAATAATTGGCATTCAAATACTATTTGGTATAACAAGCACAGTTTTGATAGAGTCGTCATTATCTTTTTTAGGGGTTGGCGTACCTACTAACACAGTAACATGGGGCAGTTTATTAAACGATGCCCGAAATTACTATACGGCTTGGTGGTTAATTGTTTTTCCTGGCTTTTGTTTATTGTTACTTACGTTGAGTTTAAATACGATTGAAAATTATTTATCAAGTGAAAAATAGCATCACGGATTAATTATTTTTCACGGTAGTTTTTATTTTTTCGCAATTGCTTTTTCATATAGGTCGTGAATAATCCCATCTGATAATCCAATTTGAGGAACAAAAATATCTTCAATATCAGCGGTTTTCATAATAGTAATAAATATTTTAGCCGCGTGCACAATTACATCTGCCCTATCTGGCTTTAAACCTAAAATATCCATTCTTTCTTGGTAAGTGTATGAGTTTAGCATTTCGTAAATGCCTTTTAATTTTGAGTAACTTAAGTTTTTATTATCTTTTTTACTCATTTTAAAAATTTTATTAATATTGCCTCCCGATCCAATTGCGTGCAAAGGACTCATACCAACTGTGTTTTTTTTAACCCAGTCTTTTAATTTATCCCATTCGTCTTTATCTACTTTATCTAACAATAAACGAACTGTACCAATATTAAACGATTTTGCAGCTACAACTTTTTGATTACTATATAAGGTTAACTCTGTGCTACCACCACCAACATCGATGTATAAATACGAATGTTTTGGGTTTAACATTTCTTCAATATGATTAGAAAACACTAACTGAGCTTCAAGTTTACCATCAATAATTTCTACTGTTAAATCGGCTTCGTTTTTTATTCGTTCAATTATTTCGTTACTATTTATAGCATCTCGCATTGCACTTGTAGCAACTGCTCTGTAATCATCAACTTCATAAACTTTAATTAATTCTCTAAAACCACGCATGGCCGTTATTAGTTTTTCTGCTTTTTTTTCTGAAATTTTTCCATTTAAAAAAACATCTTCGCCTAAACGAATTGGTAATCGTATTAATTCCTCTTTACTATAATGTGGTTTTCCATTTACATCATAAGCTCTACAAAACAACAAACGCATGGCATTACTTCCTATATCTACAGCTGCAAAAATCATATTATTTAGTTTTAATTATTCGTTTTAAACTTTTAATGTATGCTTCTTTATCTTTAAGTAAATAATCATAAACGGCATCTTGCACACGCACTTTTGTTTCGCCTAATGCTGCTTTTTTATAATTGTTTTGCTGAAACCTATCTAAAATACGAACTTTAGTATTTCCAGTTAATTGTATGTTTAAAATATCTAAAATTTGTTTTTTAACCTCTGCGCTATAAATTGGAACAGCTACTTCGCTTCTGTTATCAAGGTTTCTACTCATCCAATCGGCACTAGTTAAAAATATTTTTTCGTTACCCTCTGCTCCAAAAACAAACACGCGTGTATGTTCTAAATATTTATCAATAATACTATAAGCTTTTATGTTATCACTAAAGCCTGCTATTTCGGTAACTAATGAGCATATGCCTCTTACTATTATTGTTATTTTTACTCCCGCTTGCGATGCTTCGTATAATTTCTGTATCATACCTTTATCAACCAAGCTATTCATTTTTAAAATAATACTTGCTGGCTTATTTTGTTTTGCTAAAGCAATTTCATCATCAATTAAATTTACAAATTTTTGACGCATAAAAAAAGGCGCAACAGCTAAGTGTTTATAGCTTCCTATTTTAAAATTATTGGCGTAAAAATCAAACACCTGCGATAGTTCTTGTGTTAAATTTTTATCGGCAGTAAGTAAACTAAAGTCGGTATAAATTCGTGCTGTTTTTTCGTTAAAATTACCAGTACCTATGTGGGCATATTTTACTTCGCGCCCATTAACCCGAGTAGTAATAACAATTAATTTACTATGTACTTTTAAACCAGGTACACCGTAAATAACATTTGCTCCTTCTTCTTGTAATTTGTTTGCCCAATAAATGTTGTTTTCTTCATCAAAGCGAGCTTGCAACTCAACTAAAACTGTAACTTTTTTTCCGTTTTTAATTGCATTAATTAAAGCGTTAGCAATTTTAGATGAATCGGCTACACGGTATAAAGTTATTTTAATATTTTCGACAGATGGGTCAATTGATGCCTCACGAAGTAACGTAATAATATGATCGAATGTGTGATATGGGTAGTGTAATAAAATATCTTTTTGTTTAATTACATTTAAAATTGTAGTTGATATATTATGTAAATACTTATGGTTTAATACGCGAGGATGATTGTACGTTAAATTTTTTTCGGAAATAGTTGGAAACTGAATAAAATCTTTAAAATTATGATAACGTCCGCCAGCAATGGCATTATCTTTTCTATTCATACCTAATTTTTTCATAATAAAATTAAGCATTTCGTAACTCATTTCGCTATCATAAACAAACCTAACAGGCAAACCTTTTTTACGGTCTTTAACGCTTTTTGATATTTTTTCGAGCATACTTTTACTTACATCGTGGTCTATATCCAATTCGGCATCGCGTGTAAGTTTAATGTTAATGCACTCTTTAACGGTGTAATCAAATACCGAAAATATTTCGTGCACATTAAATCTAATTACATCATCTAATAAAATAATGTAATGTTTGTTTTTATCGTTTGGCAACTGTACAAATCGTGTAGTTGTTTTAGATGGAATTTCAATTAGCGCATATTTGTTTTTTTGCTTAGTAGTGTTAGCGATTAAACGTACAAACAAATAGCCCGATTTATCTTTCATATACGGAAAAACCTTGTGTTCATCAACCATTATAGGAAACAACGTTGACTCTACCTCTTTATGAAAATAATTTTTTACAAAATTTTGCTGTGTTGCTGTTAGTTGTGTTTCGTTTATAATAAATACATTTTGTTTAGCTAATTGCTTTTTAACTTCTTGATAAATATTCTCAAATCTATCTTGTTGCTCAATTACTTTTTTTTGCATTTTATGCAACAATTCCTTTGGATCGTCGCCATAAATTGCCATTGCTTTTTTACCTAATTTTGTTAGTCGTTTTATGGTTGCAACACGCACCCGATAAAATTCATCGCGATTGTTACTAAATATGCCCAAAAATTTTAAGCGTTCAATTAGTGGTGTGGTTGCATCGCTGGCTTCTTGTAAAACACGATCGTTAAACGATAGCCAACTAATTTCGCGGTTAATATATGGTGTTTTTTGTAACGACATTTAGTTGTTGGTTTTTAAAATTACTATCTCAAATATAACGATTGCTTATTTTAAATTATGGTTTTATTTATAAAAAAAACCAATGAATAAAATGCTTAAATTTTATTTATGCTACACAATATATTTAGGTTTTTTTTAATTAAAATAAGTAATCTGGAAATTAATATTAATTCAATTTTAAAAAACAATTAAAATAACTGGTTCAGGTCGTAATTTTATAGTTAGTTTGCGTTATAAATTTTAATTTGTATCATAAAAAAATAAACTAAATTTAAAATTAAATATACTAACCACTTTTATAAAATAACCACTCATTAAAACTTACTATAAAAAATGAATCAAGCCATCCGTCAGTTAGAACCTAAAGCTTTATGGAATAATTTTTCTGATTTAAATGCAGTGCCTCGCCCATCTAAAAAAGAAGAACGTGTTATACAATTTATAAAGGAGTTTGGTTTAAAACTAAATTTACAAACCTATGTTGATGAAATAGGAAATGTTATTATTAAAAAGCCTGCTACTAAAGGTATGGAGGATAGGGTAACAGTAGTACTACAAAGCCATTTGGATATGGTGCATCAAAAAAATGCGGCAACAAATTTTGATTTTAATACTCAAGGTATTGATATGTTAATTGATGGCGATTGGGTTAAAGCTAACGGCACAACCCTTGGCGCAGATAATGGCATTGGTGTTGCATCTATAATGGCATTGTTACAAGCTACCAATATTGAACATCCTGCTTTAGAGGCACTATTTACAATTGATGAAGAAACTGGTATGACTGGCGCTTTAGAACTTAAGGGGGGGTTATTAGATGCTAAAATAATGTTGAATTTAGATACTGAAGACGATACCGAATTAACCATTGGCTGTGCAGGTGGTGTTGATGTAACAGCGAATGGCAATTACAAAACACAAAGTGCAAAACTAACCACAGCATATAAAATAGCTATAAAAGGATTAACTGGTGGGCATTCGGGTATGGATATACATAAAGGAAGAGGCAATGCTAATAAGTTAATGAATCGTTTATTATTAAGTTTACACAAAAAATTTAATATTGAAATTGCAAGTATAGATGGCGGAAGCTTACGTAATGCCATACCTCGCGAATCGGTTTCGGAAATTGTTATTGCAAAAGAAAATGAAATTGAAATTAAAAATTTTATTACTGATTTTGAAACAACATTAAAACAAGAGCATTTAACTACCGATAAAAATTTAAACATACTTTTTATATCAACCAATTTACCTTTAAGTGTTTTAGATACAGAATTTCAAAATACCTTGTTATGTTGTGTGTACGCTTGCCCAAATGGCATTTACCGTATGTGCCCCGATATTGAAGGATTAGTACAAACATCAAACAACATAGCACGTGTTATAGTTAAAGATGGTGTGTATCAAATACAATGCTTAACACGCAGCTCGGTTAATACCGAAAAAACAGATTTACAAACTGCAATTACATCAACTTTTGAGTTACTAAACGCAACTGTAACTGCAAGTGGTTCTTACCCTGGCTGGGAGCCAAAGCCTGGTGCAGCAATAGTAACCTTAATGAGTAATTTATATACCCAACGTTACAACCAACCAGCTAAAGTAAGCGCTTGCCATGCAGGTTTAGAGTGTGGTATTTTAGGTACTAATTATCCAAACATGCAAATGATATCCTTTGGCCCAAACATAACAGGCGCTCACTCTCCCGACGAAAAAGTTCAAATTAGCTCGGTACAAAAATATTGGAGCTTTTTGTTAGAAACATTAAAACTTATACCTACAAGTATTTAATATTAATGCAAACTTTACAGCAACTAAAAAATGGCGAATTAAACGGCGTTAAACAATTAAAACTATCGTGCGAATTAACGGAATTTCCTAAAGAAATTTTTGAGTTAGCTAGTACGTTAGAATTGCTTGATTTATCAGGGAATAAACTATCATCATTACCTTCAAATTTTAGTTTATTAAGCCATTTAAAAATTGCTTTTTTTAGCGATAATTTATTTACTGAGTTTCCTGAAGTGCTATCGCAATGCGACCAGCTAGAAATGATAGGCTTTAAGGCAAACAAAATTTCGGTTGTTAACGAAAACGTTTTTCCTAAACAATTACGGTGGTTAATTTTAACTAATAATTACATTACCAAACTACCACAAAGTATTGGTAACTGCAACAAGTTACAAAAATGTGGTTTAGCTGGCAACAAATTAAATAGTTTACCAAGCCAAATGGCAAACTGCCAAAACTTAGAGTTGCTGCGTATTTCGGCAAATAACATTACGGTGTTTCCAAAATGGTTATTAACATTACCTAAATTATCGTGGTTAGCTTTTGATGCAAACCCCTGTAGTTTTGTAAACGATATTAAATATACTTTACCCGAAAGTGATTGGGATAGTTTTGAGATAGAAACGTTAATAGGAGAAGGCGCATCGGGTCATATTTATAAAGCTATAAATAAACCTAATTTACCTCAACTTAATGTAGCAAATAAAGTTGCAATAAAAATTTTTAAAGGCGATGTAACAAGTGATGGCTTACCAGCTAGCGAAATTAATGCTTGTGTTGCAATTGGGCAACACCAAAATTTAATAACTACAATTAGCAAAATTAAAAACCATCCTCATAAAAAAGAAGGTTTAGTGTTTGAGTTAATTTCTGAAAATTATAAAAACTTAGGCAAGCCTCCCAATTTTATTACGTGTACTAGAGATGTTTTTGAAAGCAATGTTTTTTACACTATTAATCAAATATATTGTATTGCGCTTGGTGTTGCTAAAGCTATGCAACACCTACACAGTAAAGGCATTATGCACGGCGATTTATACGCACACAATATTTTAATTAACACAAATAACAATCATAGTTTGTTGGGCGATTATGGCGCTGCAACTTTTTATGATAAACATAATGAAATTGCAAACGAACTAGAAAAACTTGATGTGCGTGCCTTTGGATGTTTGTTAGACGATTTGCTTCAATTAAAAAAAGTTGATAATCAAAAAGATTACCAACTTTTTATTTTACAAGAAATTAAAAATAAATGTTTTGATTTAAATCCATTTATCAGACCAACTTTTATGCAAATATTAAGATTATTAAAAAATTATATGGCTATCCGATTATCACACATTAAAAAGTCCTTATATTTAGGGAATGTTATATCCTAAAAATCAGATGGACTTTGAGCGTTCTTTCTCAACA
>JAYSUQ010000274.1:0-8032 GCA_043718985.1 Bacteroidota bacterium
GTAAACAGGTTGAAAAAATCTTTCGTGATTTTATTAATAAAAAAAATGTCATCTGTAACTGAATATGTCATTATATATTTCCTGTAATTGTTGTCGCAATCTACATAAAGAAAAAAGCTATATTAGCTCTACGTGCAATTTTGATTAGCTAATTTAAGCAACTTTTTAACGGTTTAGTATAAGTAAGCATACTAGTATTATAAAAAAAAACAATTGCTGTTTAGATATTTAATTTAGAAGATCGCAACCTTATTGTTTGATAATTTTAATTGTTTTTAAATTACTATTTAAGTTGCTAATTTATTAAGGTGAGGTATCCACTCTTATTTTCTGTATCGTCGCAACTGTTTTTATATTCAATCATATAAAAATAAACACCATCTATACATTTTTTATTGTCAAAATTTAATCCATTCCAATTAAACGTTTCGCCTGTTTCTTTATAAACTAAATTACCCCATCTATTATAGATACTAATATCAACACTAACAATGTTTTTTTCTAATGCAGGTTTAAACATATCATTTACATTGTCATTGTTAGGCGTAAAAACATTTGGCATTAAAAATTCACTTGTATGGTCTTTGTTTTGCGTTTCTGATAATGATGCACCTCCGTAAACAACACATGGAAAAAGATTAGGACACAACATTTGTATAGACGCATCTTGAGTATTTACTTTATAAACATCTGAATATTCAAACGCCAATACTTTTAAGTTATCCTCTTTACAACTAACTTCCCCTATTGTTAAAACTCCATAAATAGATTCTAACGGTGAGTTGAAATTGCCAATAAGAGCTACATTTGTAATCTGATTGAAGTTTGAATTGAGTGTAATTTCAACTAATTCATTATTTATAGTTGCATAAAATAACTTATTGTTATACCATGTTAAATCGCCCCCCGATTCATAGCCAATTGTATCAACTATTGATGACGTACCGTTAACAATGTCAATTTTATATAATATACCTTCGCCGTATGATGCCGTAAGTAAATAATTATTATCTAATGCAACTAATGATGTAAGTGATCCAAATCCAGTAATTGAATCAATAACGGCAAAAGGAGTTACAGTGGTATTAGTACAAGTTAATTTATCAATTTTGAATATCCTTTTGCCGTCAGTTGAATACAAGTTTCCGTTTGGTGTAATAGCAATATCAAACATATTCATACCCGTATTACAAATAACTTGATAGGTACAATTTTGATAATCTGCGAGAATTAAATCTTTTGTATCACAGCTCACATAATACTTGTTTTGAGCAAATGAAATTATCGATATTAAAATAAATAATGTTGTGTATTTTTTTTGATTCTTTCCGAAAAATTTTCCCATGTTTTAAAACTTTAAATTAATATTATTTTGTTTTTCTTGTTTTTTCGATAAGGCAGTTAAAAAAATGTTGTAATATTTATGAATTAATGCACTGTTATGGTATAAAATTCTTGCTATTTTACAGGTAATTAAAGAGAATCTTGTTCAGATAAAATTTTTTAAAAACAAGGTTCTCTTAACTTAATTAAGAGAGCCTTGCCTAAAAAAATAGAAACAAACACTATTCTTTTATTATTTTTCCGTTTTTAATAATTCCCGTATTGTCAATTATTTTATAAAGATATAAACCTGCATTTAAATGCTTAATATTAACTGTATTTACTTCGGATAATAAATTTTGTTTTACAATTAATTTACCAAATGCATCGTAAAGTTCAATACTATAATTATTAATAACGTTATTTGAGAGTGAAATATTCAAAATACCATTACTAGGATTTGGATAAAGTGCCATTTCAACATTTACTAATTCATTAATTCCAGTGCAAATACTTACCTCTACGGTTGCACTTACAGCGGCACTCCAACATCCAGTAGTTGTATTTTTACCCTTAACCATATAACTACTTGTAACTGTTGGGCTAACAATTATTGTATTTGATGATGTAGAGGAACTAGAAGCCCAATAATATGTATTGCCACCACTTGCCGTTAATGTTGCGCTACTGCCAGCACAAATAGTTGCACTAGTTACACTTACTATTGGGGCAGGTGTATTAACATTTACCGGAAAGGGAACTGATGCTACGCAACCTAAAGTATCTGTGCCTGTAACTGTATAAGTTGTGTTAACATATGGTGCTACCGTAATATTACTTCCGGTCTGACCTGTGCTCCAAGTATAGGTATTAGCTCCCGATACCGATAAAGATATATTAGAACCAGCGCAAGGACTTGACATACCTAAAGAAAGTCCGAGTTGAGGTTTAGGATTAACAAAGATAGTTACTGTTTCTGTTGTTGTACAACCCAAGCCGTTAGTACCTGTAACTGTGTAATCAGTTGTAACGGTTGGTGTTAAAGATATTGAGGCTGTTGTTACGCCTGTATTCCAGGTGTAACTTACTGCACCGCTTACTGATAAAATTATTGAGCCCCCTTCACATATTGTATTTGTTGCTGCGGGGGTTATTACTAACGTAGGTGTAACGCATAATGGTGTTAATAATGATTCAGAACCTAAGGCATTAAAGCCTAATGCAATTGCAATTGATAATAGCTTTGTTTTCATAATTGGTTTTTAATTGGTTTTTAATTGGTTATTACTTATTTGACTTAAAATTATTAATACTGAATTACATTTTTAACGGAACAGTTCAATACAAATTATAATTATAAATTTTATGTAATTGTAAAAAATAATTTGAGTTTTATTCTTCAATAGCTGTTAGTAATGTAACATGTCCTACTCTCATTTTTTTTTCACCTATCATCGAAGTAATTCGCACTTTATACACATAAATACCTTGTTCGCAAAGCGTTCCTTTATATGTGCCATCCCAGCCAACTTTATCTTCACTACTTGCAAATAGTTGAGCCCCCCATCTGTCATAAATTAACAATTCAATGTTACTAATGCTGTTTCCCACAGGTATAAATAAATCATTGAGTTTATCAGCATTGGGAGTAAACGCATTAGGTATAAACACGTCATAATTTTCAGTAACCGTAATACACACTTCATCCTTAGCAATGCAATGGTATTTATTTTCGCCCATTAAGGTATAGCAAGTTGTTAATTTAGGAGCAACCTCTATAACCGAACAAAAGTTACATATTAATGGTATATTATTTTGCGACAAAAACCCTACCGCTACATTACCTGTGCCAGATAAAATATAAGTCTCATCTAAATTAATAGTCGTATCTCGCCCTGCATATATGATAGGTAGAGGTTTTACAAATACATTAATTGTTTGCGAACTTGCGCATAAGTTATTTTGAATAGCCGTTACTGTATATACAGTAGTTACGGTTGGCTGTATAATTGTGCTATTTAAATATGGATTTGATACAGATGTTATTGGAGCCCATGTATACGTAGTACCGCCTAATGCATTAATTACGCCTTTACTTCCTAAGCAAATACTATCGGTGCCAAAAGCTGTAACCGTGGTGTTAGGAGTAATAGTTATTAAAATAGTTTGTGTATCGACACAGGTTAAGGTGCCCACTGTGCTAACTCCCATTACCGAATAGGTTGTACTAACACTAGGTGTTACAATAATATTATTAGTTGTTTCTCCGGTACTCCAAGTATAGCTTGTTAATCCATTGGTGTTTAAAACAGATGTTTTGCCAAAACACAATGATGCCGGTTGAGCAGTTAGGGTAAATGCTGAAGGGGAACATGTGATAAAAAACATTGCAGGTAGGCTTGTACAAGTACCACTGGTGGCAGAAACTGTCATAATACCCGAAGATGAAGGGCTTACTGAAATGCTATTAGTTGTAGACGAGCCCGCCCAGCCAGCAGGTAATAACCAATTATAAGAAGTTGCTCCAGCAACTGAAGCTACACTATATGTTGAGGCTGAACCTACACATACAGTGCCTGTGCCTACAATTGCTATTGCTGGAAGCGCACAACAATTTATTATAACTGTTTGAGTCATAATAGGCTTACAGGGTAATTGAACCATAACGGTGTACGTGTCGTTAGCTAAACCAGTTACACTATTTGAAAGTGATGAGGAGCCTATTGTTGAACTTATTAATGTGCCAGACGAATTTGTCCAGCTATAAGAAATAATTGGAGACAATACATTAGTAGTTAATGACACAGTTGCCGTTGCGCCAGTTGACCCTACAACGCATTGTGAATTTACGGTAATAGATGTGCAAGTTAAACTATTAACTGCCGAATAAATGCCGCCAAAACCAACGCCACTTACATACAATGTATTTGACCCAACGTTATATTTAATATCAGTAACGTAATCTGAAGTTGTTGTTAAAGGAATAGAAGTATTTGATGAAAAAGTTGTTCCGGTAAATGAATAGCTTTTAATATCACCATGGCCGCCAACATATATATTGCCACATTCATCAACTGCTATACCGCCTTGCTCTAAAGCATTTTGTCCAGCTATAATTATAAAACCAAGTTTTGCACCCGTTGTTTTATCAAAGGCCGCTAAATTTAAACCATCGTAATAATATACGTAATTAACATCTGATGCAAGAGCGTTGTAACCATTACTACTATTACCAAAAAAAACACCACCATATTTTCTACATTGAGCTTCTGGTAGTGTTGTATAAGTGCTAGCTACCCCAAACAGATTCGCAGTAAAACCACTATTAGCTTTTATCAAATAATTAATTTTTGGCATGCCGCTAGTAATATATGTTACAACCATAAACACATTGCCAGAGGGATCAATGGTGTGTGAAACCACGTCTCTTCTGTAAAGTAATGAACCAATAAAATTTTGCATAGGCATTGCACCCGAAGTTGTGTTTAATATTGCTGCCGCTACATTATGCACAGGCAGGCCAGTGCCCGCACCAAAGGAGTATATGGCACTTGTACAAGGGTCGTATCCCATATCATTTATTTCATTCAATTTAGGGTCTGGAGTACTTACAAAACTATCATACAAGCCGGTTTGCATTAATCGTACAACACGACCACTAGAACTCATATCAGTGTTTCCTATATAACTTTTTCCAGTTATTTTATCAACAACAAAATTACTCATTGGGTCAGATGTCCACCCAATAGTGCTGATAATACCATTAAATGTCCAAAGTAACGAGCCAGCAGGCGTATATTTTGCTAGTAAGCATTCGCCACTCATACCGTATAATGGATCTTGTAAGCCTCCTCCGTATACAAAATAATTCCCTGCATTATCAAAATCAACATCGTAACCAATATTGCTGGTTGTTAAACTTGTATACGAAACAACCCAAGGGTCAATAATAGCTTCGGCGGTGGTATCATAACCATTTGGAAATTTAAAAGAGATGATGTTATCATCTAATACAAATTGAGATTTAATCTCTTTTCCATTCTGATAACTTATAGGTGCTAATTCTGTAATATTTTGAACAGAATTTTGAATAGAAACAAGGTCATTCTTCAGTTTTATACTACTTACATCGCCCGAATATTCAATTTTAATATCACTTACATTTGCCCCTGGATGTAATAATACATTATATTTAATTCCATCATTTCTTTCGGACGTAAAAAGATATTCAATATCTATATTGTTGTAAACGTTTTTATAAGTTATTTTTTTATAGCAGTCAGATTTATATTTTTCTTCGCCAAATGAATGATAAAAAGATTGTTTTTCGCTTTCTACAATTTCGATATTTGAATTAGCATTTAACCAACTTACACTAACAATAGCTGTTTTAACTTTAGGTATTACTATTTTTTTACCGTGTTCTATCTCTTCTCTTTGATGTTCGGTTAATGGCTTATTTTTTTCTAGCAAATAAGTTACACTAGTATTACTGAAAAAAACTTTTTCATTACCATTTATATATGCGTACTTAATTTCGTTATTATTATAAACTAGCGGAATAAGACCATCAAACTGCCCTTTATTTTTAATAAAAACCCTATTCCCAAATATATCGCCCGATGCAACAAAATGTGACTGAGAGTAAATACTCACAGATATTAAAATAGTAAAAAATAATAATACTTTAGTTTTCATAATATAAAATTATGAATTAGGGGTAATGCAAATAAAAAAAAATAGTCAAAAGTAACAGAATAGTCTACTATAAATTAGGGGCGTTTTCACTAATTTCACATATCTATTTACATTGATAAATGAATATTTTTTTCTTTTAAAATATCGATAAATTTTTTCCTTTCAATTTTAGAGTCCAGCCAATTAATAACATAATCAAAATCTATAGAATATTTATTATTTGTCGAAGATATAATTGCCGTTTTTAAATTTTGAAAATTATCTTTATTTAATGGCGCAGTTGTTGCTGCTTTTAAAAAGAAAATTAAAATTAAAGAGCAAGCATTGTTTTCAATATTGTTTTTTGTTAACCATCTTTGCGTAGTTTCACTTAAATATTTTAGAATAATATAGTTTTTTAATTCTAACTGAATCATTAACTTGTATATCCTTGCAATTATCTGTATATCAACCCTATAATCATTTTTTTGTGTAATTACTTGATTGGTGTAGGCTAAAGCTTGTTTATAATCCTCTAACATAAAATAAATTTGTCCCATATTCATATATGCAATTCTTTTCATTTCAGTATTTATAAAACGAAATATAAACGGATTACTAGTTGTAAAACTTTCCCACGCATTTTTTGCGGTTCCTGCATTTACCGAAATTATTTGCGAGTGGAGGAAGTTTGCCATTACTTTAAAAGCAGCGACAGAAACGGTTGCATTTTTTATTTTTGCGGGCAACTCACTATAAAAATGCATTGCTTTTTTAAAATAGTCTTCTGATTTATCGTTAGTTTTAAAATAGCCAGATATACTAAGGTAAGCTGAAATAGATTCTAGATATTTCTCCGTTCTAATGTTTAATCTATTTGGATTATTTAGTTCGTTTTCAGTAAACATAATCCACTCTTCTTGTCTTTTTTGTACAACTTTATCATATTTACATAAACTTAATGCTAACATATAGTGTAAGTAATAATAAGAATCGGCAGTTTCAAAAGTTAAAAGTTTTGTTGATGTTGATAATAAGTTAGAGGCAAGGATTGATTTAAGTGCTTTAGATTTATCAGCATTATCGCTAAAGCCATATTTTAAGGGTATGAGGTATGCTTTAAAACGTAATTCTCTAAACTCAATACCCGTTTGAATTTTTACTAAATTATTTTTTTCAGTTTGAATATTATCTAAATATTCTTGTATTTTACTTAAACTATCAGATTTATGAGAAATTTCACTTTTAAGCTTAGAAACTAAAACATCGTATTCTAATAACTCATGTTCCGATATTAATAAGTTAAGTTTAATAATATTTTTGTCAACTAAACTAAATAATTTTTTAGATGATAATATTTTTGTTTGAATTATTAAGTCTGTTACCGTTTTTTCAATTGTATTAGTTGAGTGGTATTCGGTAAGGCTATTTAAAATAGATGCTATTGTATCTTGTTTTATTTTTTTTAAATTTTTTATTAAAATTGGTTTTTTTATTAAGCTTAATTTAACGCTTGCCTCATCATAAACATCTAGTTCACATATAGTGTTAAATAAAATTTTACTATTGGAGTTTTTTGATTTACGTTGAATGTACGTTTTGAAATACATTTTTTCATTCTTATTCATTGACTGTATTAAATCAAAAAGCTCGCTTGAAGGTGTTTTCATAAGAATTTAAAAATAATTATTATAAATTAGAAAGCCTATGATTTATTCAATTAAAAAATGCTGTCTAAACCACCGTTAATATTACCTAACGGCACTATTTATTTTGGTGCAAAAAAATAATAGCCTAACACTGCCCAAATGGATGCTACTTTGTTGCAAAAAATAGAAGAGCTAACACTTTACTTAGTGCAGCAACAAAAATAAATTAACGCCCTAAAAAAACAAGTAAATAATAAGTAACAACAATAGTTTTGAGTAAATTTAATAAACCCAAAACTTAAAAAAATGAAACCTAAACACACATACCTTGTTTTAATTGCTATTGCCATAGTTACTATTGCTTGTTTTACAACCTGTAAAAA
>JAYSUQ010000275.1:0-7995 GCA_043718985.1 Bacteroidota bacterium
AAACTGCAAGGTTGCAAAAACGGGTAAAAAAGGAATTGAATTAGCCGAGGCTAAAAAATTAGGATTAGATGCTTGTAATGCTTGTTTTAATGGAGATAAAAAAGAAAAACCAAAACCTAAAAAGGTAATTAAAAAATAATTTACATAAATTAACATTATAGCATTAAACTGGCAAAGTATATGCAAGTCTAAACAACATAAAATAACAAATTTAAAAAATCACAATTATGAAAAAAACAATTTTAATAGTAGCTTCTTTATTTAGTATAGCTACTGTAGTAACCGCCCAAGAATTAGTGTTACCCAAAACAACATCAACCACAACTTTACCTGTTAAAGGAAAAGCAGTTGAGCATAAAGTTGAAACGGAAGTAAAAGAACATACAGAACATGTTAAAGGCGAACGCAAAAATGAAGGACACATAAAAGGTGGTGACCATGCAAACAAAACACCCGAACAGCGTGCGAAACAAAGTGTAGATGATTTAAATAAAAAAATGAATTTTAGCGAAGACCAAAAAACAAAAGTATATGGTTTAGCTTTAGATAGAGCTAACAAGGTTGATGTAATTAAAGCAAAATACAAAGGAACGCCAGAAAACAAAGCAACGGCAAAAACAGAAATTGAAGTTGTTAGAAAAAATTACCGAGAGCAAGTTAGAGGTTTATTAACACCAGAGCAACTATTAGCGTTAAAAGAAAAAAGAAAAGCTGAAGGAAAAGGCAAAGGGAAACCAAAAACTGCTGGAACTGAAACTGATTTAATTGATGCTGGCGAATAATTAAATTTATAAAAAAACCAAAATAATAAAAATATGAAAAAAATAGTTTTAATAGTTTCAACAGTATTTACTATAACTGTTACTAAAGCACAAACCGCAAATCCAGCAGAAGCTCCAGTAGCTATTCGACAAACACCATCGACCGAGGCGCAAGCTAAAACTCAGGTTGAAAAACTAAACCAATTAGTAACATTAACCGATGTGCAAAAACCAAAGGTTATGGAGTTAACAATGGCTCAGGTAAAAGCAACTAATGAGTTACGTGCTAAAAAAGTAGTTGAAGGTGAAGACCCAAGCGAAAAAAGAAAAGAAATACGTAAAATTAAAACCGATTACATGCTCAAGTTAAAAACGGTATTAACACCCGAGCAATTTGCGAAAATTGATGAGCAGGCTAAAACACGCACAAACGGAGCTAAATCGGAATCAGAAAAAACAAATGCAAAACCTGTTATTACTAATAGTATTATTTATTAATACCGTTATTTAATAATTATATTTAAAAACCATTCGCTTACTTACGAATGGTTTTTTGTTTTTATAAAATAGCAATAACTAATTTATTTGTAATTTAGCATACTATGCAATTAAAAAAAAAATGGTTCGAATCGTGGTTTGATACACCTTACTACCACACGTTGTACAAGCACCGAGATTATAACGAAGCCGCAAACTTTATAGATAAGATTATAACCTACTTAAACCCAAAAACAAACGCCATTTGCTGGGATTTATGTTGCGGAAAAGGCAGACATAGCATTTACTTACATTCAAAAAAATTAACAGTAATTGGTACAGATTTATCTACACAAAGTATTTTAGAGGCTAGTAAAAGTGCACAGCAAAATTTAGATTTTTTTACGCACGATATGCGGAAATTGTACTGCACTAATTATTTTGATTATGTGTTTAATTTATTTACAAGTTTTGGATATTTTGAATCTCAAAACGACGATTTAAATGTATTTAAATCGGTACAAAAATCGTTAAACCCAAATGGCATTTTTGTATTTGATTTTTTAAATGCCACTTATATAAAAAATATAATGGTGCCCTATGAAGAAAAAATAATTGATGATGTGAAATTTTGTTTATCAAAAAAAATAGAAGAAAACACCATAATTAAAACAATTAATTTTACAGATAATAACATACAGCATAATTACCAAGAACGCGTTAAATTGTTTGATAAAAGCTATTTTGAACAATTGGCAAAACAAGCTAACTTAAAAATTATAAACACATTTGGTAATTATAATTTAGATAATTTTGAGCAAGAAACATCGCCCAGATTAATTTTAATTTTACAAAAACAAGCGCTATAAATCGAATTATAATTAAACGGTTAAAAAAATAATCGCAATTAAATTTGTTAGTACGATTATAATTGTAAGCTATTTGTAAATGTTGTAAATTAGCTTTACTAAAAAACAAATACATGAAAAAAATAATAGTAACCTTAAGCTTAATAATTACCTTTAATAATATAATAGCGCAAACATGGGTTGATAAAATGCAAAACCCTACTGAAAATTTTTACACCATACAACAAGAATTTAAAAATTATTGGCAAAATAAAACTTACGAAAGAGGTAAAGGTTATAAAGCATTTAAGCGCTGGGAGTGGTTTACGGCGCCTCGAGTTTACCCAAGTGGTGATATGCAATTTGCATCGCGCTCAAGAGCCATGGATGAATTTAATAACTACAAAGCTCAAAACACAACTTTTGCACAAAAAATAAGTAACACATTTGCAACAACTGCAAATTGGACAGCACTTGGGCCTTTTGGCTCGCCATTAGGTGGTGATGCAGGGCGATTAACTTTTATACGATTTATGCCAGGCAACAATAACATTATTTTTGTTGGTACTGGTGCGGGTGGTCTATGGAAATCGACTGATGGTGGTAATACTTGGAATACAAACACCGATAATTTATCCGTTTTAGGATGTTCTGATTTAGCAATTAATCCTATTAATACAAATATTATGTATTTGGCAACTGGCGATGTTGATGGTAGCGACACAAAATCGGTTGGTGTTTTAAAAACAATAGATGGCGGCTTAACTTGGAATCCAACTGGATTGAACTGGACGGCATCTATGGGGCGTGTAATTGGGCGCTTACAAATAAACCCGCTTAATCCTAATTTAATATTTGCAGCAGCAAGCACAGGCTTGTTACGTAGCCGAGATGGAGGTAACACTTGGGTAACCGCACGTAGTGGTAATTTTAAAGATATAGAGTACCGTATTAATGACACCCTAAACATTTACGCAGTTAATGGCGGTACGTTTGTAAAATCAACAAACGGAGGAGCTACTTTTGTTAATGTTGGTAACGGTTTACCTGCTAGTGGTGTTAACCGCATGTGTTTATCAGTAACAGCAAATGATGCAAATTACATTTATATATTATGTAGCAAAGCTGCCGATAACGGATATTATGGCTTGTACCGTTCTATTAACGGTGGTGTTTCTTTTACACAACAATCAACATCTCCTAACATTTTTGGTTGGCAGCCCGATGGTACTGATGCTGGCGGACAAGGCTGGTACGATATTGCGCTTGCTGTATCGCCAACAAATAAAGATGAAGTTGTGGTTGGTGGTGTTAACTCTTGGCAATCGTTTGATGGTGGTGTTAATTGGCAACTACAATCGCATTGGTATGGTGGTGGTGCGCCTTATGTGCATGCCGATAAACATTTTGCCGAATTTTTAGATGGTAACACGTTATTTTTAGGACACGATGGGGGAATTTCTAAAAGTACAGATGATGGAATATCGTGGACAACCATTAATGGAGAAATGAATATTGCACAATCTTATAAAATTGGCCAATCGGCTACAACGGCAAGTTATATTGTTAGTGGACATCAAGACAATGGAACTAATTTATTAAATGGTACAAGCTGGAGTCAAATATATGGAGGCGATGGTATGGATTGTTTTGTTGATTGGAGTAACAATAATACCATTGTTGAAAGTTATGTGTATGGCGATTTTAACCGATCGACAGATGGTGGAAATAATTGGACAAATATTGTATCGGGCTTAACAGGTAGCGGCCCTTGGTTATCACCAATTATACAATCGCCACACAATGCAAATACATATTATTGTGGATATCAAAAAGTTTTTAAATCAACTAACAAAGGTACAAATTGGACGGCCTTAGGAACCATACCTGGATCGCCCGATTTATCAAACATTGCTGCTGCAAAATCAAACTCGTTAGTGTTATACGCAACAGCAAGTACAGGTATTTACAAAACAACTAACGGTGGCACAACTTGGATAAGTATTAACTCTGGTTTACCAACTGGCTTAGCGCAGGTAGCAAATGTGGTAGTAAATAATACCGATGCCAATAATGTTTATGTTTGTTTTTCGGGTTATGCTGCTAACGAAAAAGTTTACTCATCGTTTGATGGAGGATTAACGTGGACTAATATATCGGCTGGTTTACCAAACTTACCTACTAATTGTTTAGCTTATACTAACAACTTAAACGATGCAATTTATGTTGGAACAGATGTTGGAGTTTATTACCGAAATGGTGCAATGGCATCGTGGATACCCTATTTTACAGGCTTACCAAATGTTATTGTTACAGATTTAGAAATTTTTTATCCAACAAGTAAATTAAGAGCAGCTACTTATGGGCGTGGCATTTGGGAAACACCTTTATATTCAGAATTAAGTACCGTACCTACTCCATTTTACACAACCTCTTATTCATCTGCCTGTATAAATACATCTTTTATTTTTAAAGATCAATCGAGCAACATACCAACCGCTTGGAGTTGGACATTAACAGGTGCAACACCAGCAACTGCATCGGTTAAAAACCCAACTGTTAATTATACCGCAACTGGTGTTTATAACGTATCGTTACAAACCACAAATGCATTTGGTACAAGTACCGTTTATACAAATACAATATCGGTAGTTACAATACCAACACTTGCACTCACATCTGCAACAATATGCAACGGGCAATCTCAATTATTATTTGCAACGGGTGCAAATAGTTATGCTTGGTCGGGTGGTTTAAGTGCCGACTCGGTAGTAACTGTTATGCCTAGTGTATCTTCAGTTTATACTTGCACTGGTTATGTTGGCGCTTGTTTAAATACAGCTACAACAAGTGTTAAAGTTGGTGTTACACCAACCCAACCCACAGTAACACAAACTGGTTTTGTGTTAACATCAAGTATTGCAAATAATTATCAATGGTATTTTAACGGCGGGCCATTAGTTGGCGAAACCAATCAAACTTATACAGTTACTCAAAATGGTTATTACTCTGTATTAATAACTAACGCCGATGGGTGTCAATCGAGTTCGAGTCCACAAAACATAATAGTAACAGGTATATCTATTAAACAATTAATAGATAATATTAAATTATTACCAAATCCGGCTAAAGATTTTATTACCATTAAAACAGATTTTAATGATACTAGAAGCTTTAATTATTCGGTTTTTGCCGCTAATGGACAATTAGCCAAAACTGGACAAACTGTTGCTAATACAACTATTGCCATTAATGATTTGGCTGAGGGAGTTTACACTATTAAATTTACAGACGGTAAAAATGTAGCTGAATACAAATTTGTGAAAAATAAATAATTACTAACCAACTAAATAAAAAAACCGTTAAATACAGCATTTAACGGTTTTTTTATTTGCTTATTTTTATAATTTTTAATTACCGTTTGTATAATTATTGGCAATGTTATTATAATTACTTTTAACTTTGCTACCCAATTATGAGCATTATTAACACAAAATAAATGCAATTAAAAAACTATTTTAAAAATTATTAAACAGCACTATTTGTTAAATGAAGACACTATTTACACTACTTTATATTTTATTTTCAGTTTCAGTTTTTGCTCAATTTGGTGGTATGGGAGGTATGAAAGGAATGAAAGATCCTAAAATGGGCAGAGTTTACGGAAAGGTTTTAGATTTTAAAACCAATGAACCTGTAGAATACGCATCAATACAAGTACTTTGGTTTAATAAAGATAGCTTACTTGGCGGTAGTTTAGTTAAATCAAATGGAGATTTTTCGGTAGATGGCTTGCCCTCATTTGGGCAAGTGCGAGTTAAAATAAAATTTATTGGTTACAAAGATATTATTCAAAAAGTTTATTTTGCACCACCCGATAAAATTGAATTAGATTTAGGAGATATTAAATTAAGCGCCGACGAAAGCTTATTAAAAGAAGTTGAAGTAACAGCCGAAAAAAGTGCCGTTCAATTATCAATAGATAGAAGAACTTATAATGTTGATAAAGATTTATCAGTAAAAGGAGGAACAGCCGTTGATGTAATGAAAAATGTACCAGGTGTAACAGTAGATGCAGATGGAAATGCACAGCTACGAAACCAAGCGCCAAGTATTTTTGTTGATGGCAGGCCAACAACATTAACATTACAACAAATACCAGCCGATCAAATTGAACGTGTAGAAATTATAACCAATGCATCAGTAAAATTTGATGCAAATGCAACAGGTGGTATTTTAAATATTGTAATGAAGCGAAATGCTAAACCTGGCTATAATGGCATGCTTATGGCTTATGCTGGCACTGGCGATAGATATGGCGGAATTGCAAATTTAAATTTACGAGGTGGTCCGTGGAATATATCGCTTATGTATAGCTATAACCAAAGTATTAATAACACACTTGGCTATACTAAACGTAACCAATTAGATACTATTACTGCTAAAGCAATTGGTTATTTTAATCAAAACAACACTACCACCATGCTTAATTTATTTAACTTTGGTAAAATAGGTGTTGATTATAATATTAATAATAGAAACACAATATCGTTTAGCGAAATGATTGTTGGTGGGCAATTTAAAACAAACGATAAACAAAAATATCAAACAGGTAGCTATTTAATAGACTCGATGGGCTTTGGTGAAAGATTAAACGAACAAGGTGCAAAGTTTAATAATTACACCACGCAATTGTTATATAAAAAAACTTTCCCTACAGTTGGAAAAGAATTTTCGATAGATGCTAACCATAATTACACACAAGCAAACAATGGGTATTTATTTACAACCTACCAGCCAACTTTAAATTATAAAGGTACAACTTCAATAATTCCTTTTTCTGTTTATCAAAAAAACAAAGGCGGTATTACTTCAAATCAATTTGTATTACAGGCCGATTATGTTAACCCAATATCCGAAACAAGTAAATTTGAAACTGGCATAAAATCATACTACAAGCAAAGTATTAATTTTAATAATGCTACAACATCATACAATAATCAAGATAATTATAAAACTGATAGTGCAATGAGTAATAACTATTTAATTGATGATATGATAAATGCAGCTTATGTAAATTATTCGTCAAAACTTCCTTTAGATATTTCATATCAGGCAGGTTTACGCTTTGAGCAATCGTATTATAAAGGAACTATAACAGATAAAAACATTTCGTTTTCATACAACTATCCATCATCAAGTAACGATATTTTAAAATCAATTTTTCCAGCTATTTATTTTTCAAAAAAATTAAAAAAAAGCCAGGAGTTACAATTAAATTTTAGCCGAAAATTAAACCGACCCAACTTTTTTCAGTTAATGCCTTTTGTGATGTTTGCCGATAATCAAAACCGACGCGTTGGAAACCCACAACTAAAACCCGAATTTAAAAATATAGCCGAATTAAATTACAACAAAGTATTTGGTAAAGGTAGTTATTTAGGCTCAGGATATTTTAGACACGAAGAACAACCAATAACTGAAATTGCATACTATAGCCCAAACCCTGGCGAGGCTAACATATTAATTAACACAACTGTTAACGGCAAAAATAGTATTAGATATGGTATTGAAAATACATTGAAACTTACTTTTTTTAAAAACTTAGATGTTACTTTAAATGCTAATGCGTTTTACATATACATAAATGGTACAGTAGTTAAAGGCAAACCCGATGTTAAAGCAGAAGGCTATGCATACAATGCAAAATCTACAGTTTCGTATAAATTTCCAAAAAATATTACATTACAAATTAATGGTGGTTACGAATCGCCAAAAATATTATTATTAGGATATTCAAAAGCAGTATACTCAATGGATGTATCGCTAAATTATATGATTAAAACAAAATGGATATTTAACGCATCTTTAAACGATGCATTTAACTCGCGCCGAATGGGTACAAATTA
>JAYSUQ010000276.1:0-7963 GCA_043718985.1 Bacteroidota bacterium
ACTTAAAAAAAACAAAAATAACTAATGCGGGTTTAAATTTTGGAGGAAAAAATAATGAATTGTGGTGTAATGGTGGAGAAGTTCAGTTTTTAAAAACAATGATTTTAGAAAGTACTCAGTTTGCTAAAAACGTAGGTTGGTTTTCGAGTTTAGTTTCAAAGCAAACAACGCTAGCAAGTGTATATTTTGAATTAAAACAAGTAAATGCCTATAACATAAAAACTATTGAAATGGAACAGGGTAACAAAATAAGTAGATTAGTTGCTTGGACATTTTTAAAAGAAGTGGAGCAACAAAATTGGAATCAAAAAACAAAAATGTAAACTTAAAAAACGTAAATTATTTAGCTCGCCCAATAAATTGTATATCGCTAATTGCAGTTTGTTGGTATTTTTTACCGGGATACATTTCCATAATTCTAAAACGAAAACGGTACCGTCTGGTTTTATCTAATTTCATTTTATCTAAATCTATTTTTTGATATTTGTATGTGTTTTCTAAAGTAATTTCGGCATAGGGTTTATCGTTAATAGTTAATGATACTTTTTTAACTCTTGCATAATCGTTCCAAGTTTGATAGTCTTTTCTCCAACCATTAAAAAAAGCAATTTGATTTAATGTAGCCGAGTTTATATCCATCTCTTCAAAATCGATTACAAACTCAATAAGTGCATTTTTTCCATTATCGGGTGTTAGCCAGCAGGTTTGCATATTTGCATCAAGTGTGTTTTTTGCAATAAAATTGGCACCATTAACTTCGGCCGAAAAAATTTCTGAACCAACTTCAATTTTTAATTTTTGGTTTAAATTACCTTCAATACTTAAATTGGTTTCGTAATCTTGCTCTCCAAACACATCAAATTCATCAACATCACCTTCAATTAAATAGTATTCGTATCCGCCTTGCGAAAACGACAATAATGAGATTAATAAACTGGCACAAAATAATAGCTTTCTCATTTTTTTTAATGTTAAAGGGTTATTAAAATTTAATTAATTCTTCGTAAAGTTCTTTTACGGGCAATCCCATTATGTTATAAAAACTACCCTCTATTTTATCTATGCCAATGTAGCCAATCCAGTCTTGCACGCCATAGCCGCCTGCTTTATCGTATGGCACGTAGTTTATTAGGTAATAGTCAATCTCTTCGGGCTTTAATTTTTTAAAATATACTTTACTTACATCGTAAAAAACAGTTTGCTTGTTTCCACTTTTTAAACAAACAGCCGTAAAAACTTCGTGCATTTTGCCACTTAACGTTTCTAACATTTTTTTTCCTTCAACAAAATTTGCAGGCTTATTAAATGCTTTCCCTTCGCACCAAACAATAGTATCGGCGGTAATTAAAATTTCATCATCTTTTAATTCTTCATCATATGCGTCGGCTTTTTTTTCGGCTAAAAACAAAGGAATTTCTTCGGCTAATAAATCAATCGGATAAGTTTCATCGGCATTAATTGGTTTATTTAAAAAACTAAACCCTAAACTTTTTAAAAGTTCTTGCCTACGTGGCGAGTTTGAGCCAAGTATAATTTGATAAGGAAATTCTTTAATTTGTTGTTCAACGTTATTCATAAATAGTTTTAATTATGTAGGTAAATGCAATGCCAAATAGCATTATAAATTTAAGCAATAAACTTGCCGATTTAAATTGTTTTGGAGTTTTTGCTTTTATTGTTAATAAAATTAAAGCGGTTGTTGGCAATATTAATAATGCCAAAATATAATATAGTGCATTATAATTTTGCTGATTATAAAACTTAAAGCTCGCTATTAATAACAAACCAATTGTAATTATTAAAATAAAAAAAGCAACTACTTTACTTGTAATAACACCCCAAACAACAGGCATGGTTTTACAACCAGTTTCCACATCACCTTTAAAATCTTCTAAATCTTTAATTATTTCGCGCGCAAGCGATGTTAAAAAAGCAAATGCGGCATAGGCAATCATAATTTTAGTAATGCCATCTATAACATCTCCAAACAAAAATGACGCAAAAAAAGTAATATCGCCAAGTAAATAATATTCGTATACGGCAGGCATAACAGTTACAGTAGCAGTTAGTAATGCTACTAAAACATTACCAACCAATAATTGCTTTTTAAAATGGGTTGAGTAAAACCATAATAATATGATACTTAAAAGTTGAAAAAGTATCAATTTTAATTGATGGCATTTTAATGCTAAATAAATGCCAATTAATAAGCCAAGTGCATTAAAAATAATGTGTAATGCCATTGCCCAACGCCGTTTTATATATACATCAATAACAACAGCTTGTGGTCGGTTTATTTTATCTGTTTTAACATCAAAATAATCGTTAATAATGTAACCTGCAGCGGCTATTAAAATGGTACTTAAAACCATTAAACAAAAAAAAGATATACTTAAGTTTGAGTAATTGTTAAATACGGCAAACACAAAGTATTTTATACAAAATTGTGTAACAATAATAATTAATAAGTTTTCTAATCTTATTAATTTTAAAAATGCTATGAGAGAATTTTTGTACACGTATAATGTAAATTAAAACAGAAAGTTAAATATTTATTTTAAATTTATGAATAAAAAATCAACCTAATATTTAATTAATCAAACCTTAATTTATATTAGTATTAATTATAATTTGGGTAATTGAATAACGAGTTTAAAATATTTGAAGAAAGACAATTTATGGGTCACAATCGCCTAAGTATAATTTGGCGAACTGTAATTACGTTGTTTTGTTTTGTTGGTTACTATTGGAGCGAAAACCCTAAGCCCGTTAAAATTTCAATTATAAATATTGGATATTATCCAGCATTAAGTATTCCAAATTCGGGGCAAATATTTTTTATTTTAGGAGTTTTAATTTTAATACTTTCATCATTTTTAACGTATATTTTACATATTCACACCAAAGTTTATAAAGATCATATTATTATTGATGGCTTTTGGACGGCTCGAAAAGTTAAAATTAATTTAAATTCGATAGTTCACATTCGTAAAAGCAGGTATAAAAAACATATTTTTAGACGAGCCGTATATAATTTACACAGTAATGGTATTATTCGTTTTTATACAAGCGGTAACGAGTTTGTTGAATTAAAAGACGAATCGGGATTTACATATCGTATTGGTTCACAAAAAAACACAGAACTTTATTTGTTGTTAAAAAAACAGTTAACAAAAGTACACTCTAAGCTTTACTAGTATTTAGGAACTGCAGGATAGCATTGAACTACCGATTTTATTTTTTGCCCAATCGGGTCGTTTAGCAAACCATTTTTCAAATTCAGGTTGTTCGTTATAAGGGCTTGTTAGTAATAGATGTAACTCATTTATTAAATTATAATTTTCTTTTTCGCCATCTTCTATTGCTAATTGAGCCATGTAATTTCTGAGTACGTATTTAGGATTTATTAAATTCATTTGTTGTTTGCGTTCACTATCGTTTGTTGTTTCTGCAGTTAAACGCGCTACATAATTATCAAACCATTTTTTCCATTGTGCATATACTGCTGTTAAGTTATTATTAAGCAAGTAACTCGAACTACTAATTAAATTAGTTATAAATTCAGCTGTTGTATCGGTTGTTTCTTTTTTTAAGTTACTTAGTTTTCTGAAAAATAAGGTGTAATCAATTTCCGATAATTGTAAATTTTTTTCAAGTTCAGTAATTAATAAAACATCATTTTCTAACTTTAAATCTAATCCCAATTTGGTGCGCATCATATTTAAATAATCGGTTTCGGCTTCTGTTTTATAGTTGGTTAAAATAGCTTGTAATTGTTCGGTATCATTAATTAGTGGGTATAATGCATTTGCTAATTTTGCTAAGTTCCATAATGATATGTGTAGTTGATTTCCAAAGCAATATCTATTGTGTTTACTATCGGTTGTATTGGGAGTCCAGTTTGGGTTATAATCTTCGAGCCAACCATAAGGGCCGTAGTCTATTGTTAAGCCTAATATCGACATGTTATCGGTGTTCATTACGCCGTGTACAAAACCAACACGTTGCCAATGTATAATCATTGTTTTTGTTTTTTCGGTAATTTCTTTAAATAAATTAATGTAGCCTTGTTTTGAATTAATTTTAAGTGTTGGATAAAAATGAGTAATTGTATAATTAGCTAACAGTTGCAAGTTTTTAATATCGCCTTTTGATGCAAGTAGTTCAAAATTTCCAAATCGAATAAACGATTGAGCAACTCGGCAAACAACGGCACCTTTTTCGTATACCAAATTACCGTTATAAAGTACATCGCGTAAAACGTTATCGCCAGTTAACGATAACGATAACGAGCGAGTTGTTGGCACGCCTAAATAAAACATGGCTTCGCTGCATAAATGTTCTCTAATTGATGAGCGTAATACGGCCAATCCATCAGCATTGCGAGAGTAGGGAGTAGGCCCGGCACCTTTTAATTGCAAAGCCCATTTTTTATTATTGTAGTTTATTTCGCCTAAATTAATTGCTCTGCCATCGCCTAACTGGCCTGCCCAATTACCAAATTGATGGCCTGCATAACACATGGCATAGGGTTTTGAATTTTGGATAATTTGTGCCCCCGACACTAATTTTAAAAAAGTATCAGTTTTTAAATCGCCCTCAGTTAAACCTATTAAATTTGCTGTTTGTATTGATGCGTGAATTAACAATGGTTGTGTTGGTAAGCGAGGTGTAACAAACGAATAACATGCATTGTTTACTTCTCGTACAAAATTATCGGTAGTTACATCGGCAGGTAACTCAACATTAAAGGTATCATTAAGTACAATTTTTTTCATCATTAAATGTTATCGTATTTTAGGTTCAATTTACTATTTGTTGTTTATTAGAATTTAAGAATAGAGTTATTTTAAAATGAAATATTTAAAAACTATTTCTCCAAATTAAAATTAACACTCCAATTAAAGCTAATAGGCAAGATAAAATAGCAGGAAGTGTAATTTTTTCTTTATATACGATGGCACTAATAGGTAAAACAAATAATGGCAATAACGAAAAAATAGTTTGAGCAACCGCAACTTCTATTTTTTGTATTGCAAACAATGATAAGGTAACGCCAATAACTGGCCCAAGCAAAGTACCTAAAAACAAAAAAGGTAAATTGTTATTTTGGTTAGTAAATATTGGTTTACTGTTTGTAACTAATTTTTTGGCAACTAATGATACAATAAATGCTGCTAAAAAAGCAAACAATAATCTTAGCCAAACAGCGTGCATGGTTGGTAATTTTGTTTGGTAATAATCCATACCGTATTTTGATAATACTAAGCCTGTGCCTTGGCAAAGTGCACCAACAATGCCAAACATAATTCCTTTCTTATCTCGTATGTATCCAACTTTTGTCGCCTCTATGCTATCTTTTTTTGAAAGTGTTAACCAAATAACACCTGTTATTGTAATGCAAATGCCACAAATGCCAATTAAATTAATGCTTTGGTTTAATGCTATATATCCAATAATTAATGCTGCACCAGGTGCAAAGGTAGTGTATAGGCTTGCTAATTTAGGACCTAATAATTTAAACGATGTAAAACTACAATAATCGCCAATGCTAAAACCAATTATACCCGATAAGCCTAAAAACAAAATTTGCATAGGTTGCGGATTTAAAAATAGTGAATTAAAACTTATACCATTAATAACAACTAAAATAACAGTAATAATAAGCCAAGCTAATAATAATCGGTATTGATTAAGTGGCGCCGCTCCAATACGTTTTGTTGCTTCGGTAAACGGAAAAATACCTAAACTCCAACATATGGTTGTAAGTACTGCAATAATTTCGCCCGATAAAATCATTTAGTTAATTGTTTTTTTAAATCCAATTAATGCAATGCAAGCCCAACCTGCAATTAAAAATAAACCACCAATAGGTGTAATTGGGCCAACTGCTTTTAGCCAATCGGCATTAAATAAATTACGCGTGCATAGTAAGTATAACGAACCCGAAAATAATAGTATGCCAATTACAAACAAATTAAACGCATAGTTTAAATAGGTGTGTGCTTGTTGCTTATATAAAACATAAATAACTAGCAGCATAATTGTATGATAAAGATGGTATTTAACAGCTGTTTCAAATCCTAAAAGTTGATCGGGTGTTATGATGCCTAATGCAGCCTTTGCTTTTAAATAATGTGCACCTAATGCGCCAAATGCAACGGCTATAGCACCAAATATCCCTATAATTTTTAATTTATGATGATTCATTTTTTAATTAGATATAAATTTTAAAAACTCGTCTTTTGTTTCGCTAAATTTAAACTCCGTTGTTAATGTTTTAGCGTTTATTTTATCGGTTATTACTGGGTAGGCCGTTTTATATAAATCTAATAATTCTCTATCGTGCGAAAACAAAACGCCCATTTTTTTTAATTGTACGGTGCTAAAACAATTAACCGTTAATGCTTTTTTTGCAGCTATTAATTTTTCATTTTCATAGCCACTTTTGTTTAATAAAGTTAATAGTTCGTTAAATTGATTATCTGTTATAGGTGCGCTACAATTTAACTGTATTTGACTTACCTGTTGATTTAAAAAATTTGAGTAATCATCTTTCATACTTTTGTATTTTAGTAATTCCAACAGCTGTTTTGCATTTTGCTTATCGGTTAAATGCGTGTAAGCTAATTTACATGCGTTTAATTTATCCATATCTATTTCTAATAAATTAATAAGCAATTTAATTTGATTAACCGTGTAACAGTTTTTTTCAATGAGTTGTGTTAGGTATCTGCCTTTTTGCTCATCGTTGTTAGCTTTAGTTAATAAGGTTAATGCATAATTAATTTCTTTAGTTGTTAACGTATTTTTGCAAGTATTGTTTACATTATCATAATTATCAAAAAAAATGGGGCTATTGTTTTTTGCTTTATACAAAATCCCATAAATACTATTATCCTCTAATGGTACAATTGCTTTTGGTTCGCTTGGCACAGGTGGTTCATTTGGGCCCGATAGTTCGGAAACCGATATAAAACGTAATTTTAATTTAATGCCTTCGTAAACTAATGCATAAGTAAACTCTTTGTTAATATATTTAACATCATTTTTTATGTTAATAGAATCGTTTAGCTTTAATTCGGTTTTATTAATTGAAGTTGTAATTTTTACAGTTTGCCATCCAACTGTTAAATTAAAAGCTTTTACTATTGATTGTTGTTGCTCATTAATTATTAAATTATTAACAGTTAAAAAAAACGGATTGCCAGTTGCACTTACAATTACTAACGAATTTTTTTGAGAAATAGATGTACCTATAAACCCAAAGTAGGCAATTAAACAAACTATAACTTTAAACATAATAAATAGAATTTTTTTGTAACAAATTTAATTTAATTTTGCGATAGATATTATATTATGACAAGAATATTAATAATTGGCGCAGGTCGCTCATCATCAAGCTTAATTAATTATTTATTAGTTAATGCAAAATTATGTAATTGGCATGTAACCATTGCCGATGCAAATAAAACAGCGGTTCAATCTAAATTAATTGGTTTTACAGAGCTAGCAACAGCTGTTGAGTTTGATGTAGCTAATGCCACATTAAGAGAGCAGTTAATTTCAAATTCCGATTTTGTAGTATCCATGTTGCCTGCATTTATGCACAGCGATGTAGCTCGCGATTGCGTTAGGTTGGGCAAACATTTAGCCACAGCCAGTTATGTAAGCAGCGATATGCGCGAGTTAGATGCTGAAGCAAAACAAAAAAATATTTTATTGTTAAATGAATGTGGCTTAGATCCCGGTATTGATCACGCATCGGCAATGAAAGTAATTAATCACATACATACTTTAGGAGGTTCAATAACTTCATTTAAATCGTTTTGTGGAGGCTTGGTTGCGCCACAAAGCAACGACAATCCGTGGGGATATAAATTTAGTTGGAACCCCAGAAACGTAGTTTTAGCAGGGCAAGGTACCGCTCAGTTTATTGATGATAACCAACTTAAATTTATTC
>JAYSUQ010000277.1:0-7951 GCA_043718985.1 Bacteroidota bacterium
CAGTAATACATTTTTTTTTATGTTTATAAAAGATAGTCATTTAATACAATGAAGCAGCGTGTTTTATTTTGAATTAAAAAAGTAATATCAATGTAAAGATACAATATCAACATAAAAACTTACCTTTGCATACTAAAAATTTAAACGTGCAATTTGAGTTAGATAACGATTATTTAGAAACTTTAAAAAGCGCCATTGATAAAAAAAATGATGGCTTTATTAAAGAACAACTTAATGAGTTGTACCCTGTTGATATTGCCCTTATTTTAAATCGTTTAGATATTGATGAATCGAGTTATTTATACGATTTATTAGATGAAGATATTGCCGCAGATACTTTGCTGGAAATGGAAGAAGAAAAGCGAGAAGCTTTATTGGCAACATTTAGCACCAAAGAAATTGCCGAGCAGTTAGATAACATGGAGTCTGATGATGCTGCCGATGTTATAAATGAATTGCCCGAAAACATACAAGACGAAGTATTAGCTCAAATAGAAAACATAGATCAGGCAAGCGATATTGCCGATTTATTAAATTACGACGAAGGCACTGCTGGCTCATTAATGGCAAAAGAATTAGTGAGTGTTTATGCGCACGAAACTGTTAGCGCTTGCATAGATGAAATACGCCGCCAAACCGAAAGTGTAGACGTGATGTATGCCGTTTATGTGGTTGATGATAATGAAAAGTTAATTGGAATGCTATCGCTTAAAAAATTAATTATATCGCATCCATTAGCAAAAATTGAAGAGATTTATGATGGCGATGTGATATCGGTTAAAGCATCAGCGCCAAGCTCGGAAGTTGCCGAAATAATTCAAAAATACGATTTAGTAGTACTTCCTGTTATTGATCAGTTAGGCCGTTTAGTAGGTCGCATTACCATTGATGATGTGGTTGATGTGATGCGCGAAGAAGCAGAAAAAGACATACAACGCATGAGTGGTATATCGCAAGATGTTGATAGTAATGATACATTATGGCGATTGTCTAGAGCTCGAATCCCTTGGTTATTAGTAGGTATGTGTGGCGGTGTTATTGGCTCTCGTATTATTGGTAGTTACGAATCGCAATTAAAATTAATGCCGCAAATGGCTTTCTTTATCCCATTAATTGGGGCAATGGGGGGTAATGTTGGTGTGCAATCGTCGGCAATTATAGTGCAGGGTTTAGCAAATAATAGTTTGCGTACCGATAAAATAGCGCCAAAATTAATAAAAGAATTAGGTGTTGGTTTATTAAACGGATTAATTTGCTCGAGTTTAATTTTAGGTTATAACGTTTTTATTAACGAATCGATGGCACTTGCAGCAACTGTTAGCATTGCATTATTTACAGTAATAATTTTTGCATCGTTTTTAGGAACGTTTGTGCCATTAACTATGACTCGCTTTAAAATAAACCCAGCACTAGCAACTGGCCCATTTGTTACTACCTTAAATGATATTATTGGCATATCTATTTATTTTATAGTGGGGCGTTTACTTTACGGTATGCTTTAACTATGGAATTTCAATTTCCACAATATAGAAAATACAGCAATAACAAAAACTTTTTTAAAATTATTAGCCAAACCGAATTTGATGAAATAAATTTTATTGGTAAAAAAATTAGTGTAACAAAACATGTTGCTAAAATACTACCCGACCGAAATTTTATTTCTGATTTGTTATTAGATGTTGGTAGCACATGTGTTGTTGCAACCGAACAAGAATATCAGTTACATTTAAAATTATAAAATGAAATCAATTAAACAACTTTCTTTTATTATGCTTGCGACAATTCTATTAGCATCTTGTGCTAAAACATTCTATACTCAAGACGCGTATACTTTAGCCCATAGTCAAAAAACTATTGCAATTATTCTACCTACAATTTCAATTCCTACTAATAAAAAAATTGATGCTGAATTAATGAAAGAACAGCAAAAGACAGAATCTGCTAATTTTCAAAAAGAAATGTATTCTTGGATGCTCAAACAAAAAAAGAAAGGTAAAATATCACAAGAAATACAAGAAATTGAAACAACTAATGCTAAATTAATAAAAGCAGGATACCCTGAAAATCCATTAATAACAGCAGAGCTTTGTGAAGTTCTTGGAGTTGACGGCATAATGACATCAAATTACAGTTTATCAAAACAGACGTCTGATGGATTTGGAGTTGGGATGGCGTTATTAATTGGTTTTTGGGATGCGACTAATGAAGTAAACGTTTGTTTGAGTATAAGTGATTGTGAAAACAAAAAATTAATTTGGAATTACGATCATAAGTTTTTAGGAAGAATGGGGCATAACCCTTCAAGACTTGTTGAAGGGCTTATGAGACAGGCAAGCAAAAAAATGCCTTATGTAAATTAATTATTACAAGTAGAAAAACAAAAACGCCTTATAAAAACGAGCAAGCCAATTATCAATTAAATAAGTATTTTTACAGCTATGGAAAACAACATTACAAACACACCCCCAATAATACCTACAACAAACATACCCGTTAAAAAAAGTAAATTAAAAAAACGATTAACTGTTTTTTTATGTTTAATAATTATAGCACTAGTTGCCTATGTGTACATTTGCGGCATGAGTTACAGTAATGGCACACGTACAGGTGTTGTAATAAAAGTATCACAAAAGGGATATGTATTTAAAACCTATGAAGGCGAATTAAATTTGGGTGGCATATCAGAAGGAGATGGCACCTTAATGCCAACAAAAGTTTGGAAATTTTCGATACAAAAAAACGATACCACAAACTATAATTTAGTAACCAACACACAAGGCAAACACGTGCGCTTGCATTATAAAGAATTAATAAAAAACTTTTTTTGGCAGTCGGAAACTAATTATGTAGTACAAAAAATTGAACTAGTAAACTAAAAATTACTTAGCTTCAATCCATTTTGTAATTTCGGCGTCCAATGGGTTTACCGACGATGGTAAATATTTTACCATTTCGCCTTTTTCGTTAATTAAAAATTTATTAAAATTCCATTTAACTGTTGCGTCAAGCACACCGTTTTGTTTTTTTGACGTTAACCATTGGTAAATTTCGCTGGTTTTAATACTAACTTTTTCCATCATTAAAAAAGTAACACCATAGTTTTTTGTGCAAAACGCTTTAATATCTGATGCACTGCCAGGCTCTTGCCCACCAAAATCGTTGCACGGAAAACCAACAATTACAAAGTTTTTTGCCTCATATTTTTTATATAACGTTTCTAACTCTTTATACTGAGGTGTGTAACCGCATTCGGAAGCTGTGTTAACTACCATTATTTTTTTACCCTTTAAACTCGCGAAATCAAACGCTGTTCCATCTATTGTTGTTGATTTAAAGCTATGCATAGTTTTAGTGGTTGATGTTGTAAATGATAATGTAAATACTGTTAAGGCTAATGCTATTATTTTTTTCATGTGGTTGTTTTTTTAATTTTAATTATAAAGATAAAAGATATACTGTAATGCAATGTTTTTTTAATGTAATTATTGATTTTAAATTAGTGGTACAATTTCCCATGTATGGTCGCTTAATAAACGCACACTATCAATAAATTTTAGGTTATTGTTTTTAGATCGTCCCCACTCGTTTGGCGCAATCATCATCAATAAATAATTATCTTCTTTTTCGTATAAATGATACGTATTACCCACAAAGGGTTCAAACGATAATTTAGCAGTATATATTTTTTCGCTAACCGCAATTCTATTTTTAATTTCTGTTGCCTGCAACATCATTAACTCAACTTGTTTTTGTATTTGATTGAGTTGTGAATTTGTTTGCTCATACATTGATGATAATGCTCTCGATTTTAATTTACCAACATCGTCTGGTTTAATCATAATACTGCCAACATTATGCGGATATGCAATTAAACCAGGGTGTTCGGCAGTTTTATCTTTATCAATTGGATTAATCATTTAAATAAAATTTTAAAAATTACACTTTATTTGTAATACTAAAACAAATATACATTACTTTTGTTTAACAATACAATTAAAACTTTAAACAAAATGTTACATACCATACAAACAAAGCAATTTTTAAAAAGCGATATTAATACATTATGGGCTTTTATGAGCTCTCCAAGCAATTTGGCTAAAATTACACCAAGTTATATGGGGTTTAATATTTTATCAAATGAAGTTGAAAAAATGTATGCTGGGCAAATTATAGAATACTATGTGTCGCCCGTTTTAGGCATAAAAATGCATTGGGTAACAGAAATTACACATGTTGAAGAGTTACATTATTTTGTTGATGAACAACGCTTTGGACCTTATAAAATGTGGCACCACAAACATTTTTTAAAACCTGTTAATGGTGGTGTAGAGATGATTGATATTGTACATTATAAAGTGCCATTTGGTTTTATTGGTAAAATAGCAAACACTTTTTTTATTAAAAATAAAATAAAACAAATATTTGATTATAGATTTAACGTACTCGAAAAACTATTTAATAATGCTTAATCAAAACTATTGTAGTTACAGCGATTTGCCATCGCCAATGGCATACATGATTGCGCCTAAAACAATTAAAACGCCATCTATTGCGTTAAGCGAATTTGATAAAAACAGAGTAATAGAAATGGCTTGGGAAGATAGAACACCTTTTGACGCCATAAAAATTCAGTTCGGCTTAAATGAAAACGAAGTGCGATTGTTAATGCGTACCGAATTGAAATTTAAACGCTATACCAACTGGCGACAGAGAGTTGAGCAGTGTAATACAAAACATGTTAGCAAGCGTAATGCAGATATTACGCGCTTTAAATGCTCGCGACAACGAACTATTTCACATAACAAAATAAGCAAACGATAATGAGTAAAACATACATATTTGCAGGCGCATCGAGCGCAATTGCAGTTGCTACTGCAAAGCTATTACAATTAAAAGGGCATAAGGTTATTGGCATTAGCACAAAAACCGAAGTGTTAAATTATAACCAATTTTATCAAGTAGAAAATTACGGCTTTGATAAATTCCCTGCTATTGACGATGCGATTGATGGCTTAGTTTATTTTGCAGGTACTATTAATTTAAAACCATTTCATCGCATAACCGCCGCCGAATTTAAAAACGATTACGATATAAACGCATTAGGTGCAGTGGCATTTACACAAGCCTACTTAACTCATATAAAAAAAGCACCAACAGCATCAATTGTATTTATAAGTAGCGTTGCTGCTAGTGTTGGCTTACCTTTTCACTCATCTATTGCAATGGCTAAAGCATCTATCGAGGGTTTAACCAAAGCCTTAGCTGCCGAATTAGCCCCAAACATTAGGGTTAATTGCGTTGCACCATCTTTAGTAAATACACCATTGGGAAATAAATTTATTAATACCCCCGAAAAATTAGAGGCCATGCAAAAAAGAAATCCTTTACATAAAGTTGGGCAAGCTGATGATGTGGCAGCTATTATTGCATTTTTATTATCGAGCGACTCGGGATGGATAACTGCACAAACCATTGCAGTTGATGGGGGAATGAACCTAATAAAAAATAACTAGCAAAAACTAACAGGGTTTAATAATGAAAAAAAAAGTTATCATTTCGGTTTTAATGGCAGTATTTAATACCGATTTTAAGCTTATAAAACGCGCCATTGATTCGGTTTTAAATCAAGATTTTCAGAGCTTTGAATTAATTATTATTGATGATGGTAGTGATAACGATACAAGTAATCAGTTATTAAACTACGTTAAAAAAAACGAGTCAAAAATAACCTATTTAAGACACCTAAACTGCGGACAAGCAGAAAGCATTAACCGAGGGGTTTTAAATAGCACAGGCGATTACATCACAATTATTGATGCAGATGATGAGTACACCGTTGGGCATTTATCATCTTGTTTAGTAGAAATAAAAGAGGTTGATTTAATTGCATCAACAACACAAACAATTGTTAACAACGAACAAGATTATTTTGTGCCCGATAAAAATGATAAAACAAAATTAATACACGTTGATGATTGCATTTTATTTGCAACACTTTTTGGCAAACGACAAGTGTTTTTAAATACATCTTTTTTTGGAAATTACGCTGCTGATGCCAATTTTTTTGAATTAGCATCGCAAACATTTTTAGTGAAAAAAACAAATCTACGCACTTATGTTTATTACCGAAATAATCCAAACAGTGTTGTGTCAAAATTAAAAAGTAAAATTACATAACGTTATGAAAACACATTTAACTTTAAATAATATAATGGATTTAGAGCAACGTACTCGTGCCAACTTAATTAACAGTATTAGTGGTTTTAAAAGTTTGTGTTTAATAGGAACTACTAACAACGAAAATAAAACAAACCTAGCCATTTTTAATTCTATCATGCACATTGGGGCTAGCCCACCATTAATTGGTTTTATAGTTAGGCCCAATTCGGTTGATAGACACACACTTTCAAATATTTTAGAAACAGAAAATTATACCATAAACCACGTAAATAAAAACATATACAAACAAGCCCATCAAACATCGGCCCGTTATGCAAAAAACATTTCGGAATTTGATGAAACAAATTTAACTGCCGATTTTAAAGATAATTTTAGTGCGCCGTTTGTTAAACAAAGTAATATACAAATAGCCGTTAAATTTAAACAACGGTTAGATGTTACATTAAATAATACCATATTAATAATTGGCGAAATACAACATGTTTATTATCCTAACAATTGTTTGTGCACCGATGGCTTTTTAGATATTGAAAAAGCAGATACAATAACATGCATTGGTTTAGATAGCTACCATACAACAAATAGATTGGCAAGATTAAACTACGCTAAACCTAACGTACCTACTACACAATTAGATTTGCAGTACGGTGAGTAAACAAAAAATAAATATTGTTTGGTTTAAACGCGATTTGCGATTTACTGACCACGAACCTTTATTTTTAGCTCAGCAACAACCACTACCAATTTTATTGCTTTATGTTTTTGAGCCCACTGTTATGGCACATTACGACAGTGATGTAAGGCATTGGCGATTTATACACGAATCGTTAGCCGAGATGAATGTTAAACTTAAAAACATTGATGCCGAGCTTTATATTTTTAACAACGAATCTAATTTTGTTTTTAGCGAATTAATAAATCAGTATGATATAAATAACGTTTTTTCTCATCAAGAAATTGGAAATAAACTTACTTACGATAGAGATATTGAAATGCAAATATTGTTTAAAAAAAACAATATTAGTTGGGTAGAATCGCAAACCAATGGCATTATCCGTAAATTAAAAAGTAGGGTTAATTGGGAAAAGCAATGGCAACTAAAAATAACTGAACCACCAAAATTAATTAATGAAACAAATTTTAATGTTTTAAAATTAAATATAAATTTTTATTTAAATATAAAAGGAAATCAATTACATATTGATGTAACTACAAGAAATACTAATTTTCAGGAAGGTGGCGAATACTGGGCTTGGCGATATATGGATAGCTTTATAAAAAAACGTTACGTAAATTATAGTAACCATATTAGTAAACCATTACTAAGCCGTAAGGGCTGTAGTCGTTTATCTCCCTATTTAGCATACGGTAATATTAGTATGCGAATGGTTTATCAATATACGATGCAGCACTATAATACTTCTCAAAATAAAAGGGCTATTTCTAATTTTGTATCACGCTTGCATTGGCACTGTCATTTTATTCAAAAATTTGAAACCGAATTTCAATACGAATTTCAAAACATTAATAAAGCTTATGATAAATTACTTAAACCTAAAAACGAAAACTATATAACTGCTTGGCAACAAGGTAAAACAGGCGTCCCTATTGTAGATGCTTGCATGCGATGTGTTGTAACTACTGGATATATAAATTTTAGAATGCGAGCAATGGTTGTATCTTTTTTTGTTTTTAATTTGTGGCAAGATTGGAAAGACCTTCATTTTTTAGCAAAACAGTTTTTAGACTACGAACCAGGCATACATTACCC
>JAYSUQ010000278.1:0-7919 GCA_043718985.1 Bacteroidota bacterium
CTTTAACTAATAAATTATAAGTACCCGCAGGTTGATTATTTAAAAATGGATTATTACCTCCTACTGTTGCAGATGAACTGTTTGTCCATGTGTATGTAAATGCAGGTGCACCACTTATTGTAACATTACTAATAGAGCCTGTTGATGCAGAACAATTGCTAGGTGCAATTACTGGCACACTTGTTAATTGAGGCAATGCATTAACAACCACATTTACAACAGCTTGGTTAGTACAAGTGATGCCTGCAACTTGGCTACCAATAACAGTATAACTTGTGTTAGCTGTAGGTAAAGGGGTTACTATTATTGATGCTCCGTTTTGACTAGTAGACCAAGCATAACTACCTGCTGTGCCACTAACCGTTAAAGTAAGAGGCGCATTTAAACAAACTGTTTTTGATGCCGCTGTTACCGTTGGTGGGTTTTGTGTATTTACTGTTACTACTGCATTATTGGTACAAGTATTTATACCTGTGCCAGTAACTGTATAATTTGTTGTTGAACTTGGTGTTACCGTAATTGTAGCGCCTGTTGCACTATTACTCCAAGCATATGTATTAGCGCCGCTTGCAGTTAAATTTGCCGAGTTACCTGTGCAAATTGTTGTGTTAGTTACAACCATTGCAGGTAATGTGTAAACAGTAACAGCATAAGTATTCGTGTTTTTACAACCATTACCATCTGTACCTGTAACACTGTAAGTAATATCGCTAGATGGACTAACAATTGTTGATGTTCCTGCCGATCCTCCATTCCAAGTATATGTGCTAGCGCCATTACCTGTTAATGTAATGCTTTTATTTACACACAACGTACTTGGCCCAGTTATAGAAACTACAGGTAACGCATTAACACTAACTGTAGTTTGTGCTAAATTTGTACAACTTGTTGTAGCATTGGTACCAATAACTGTATAGGTTGTTTGAGAAGAAGGGCTAACATTTAATGGATTAATACTCGATCCTGTATTCCAAGTATAACTTGTGGCAGTGCCGCTGGCGGTTAAATTTATAGCTAAACCATTACAAATTGCTGTACCAGTTCCTGTACTAATGTTTACTGTTGGCAAGGCATTTACACTTGCTTGCCCAATTGCTGTATTTGTACAGCCATTAATTGCAGTAGCAGTAAAACTATATAACGTTGTTACGGTTGGGCTATGCGAAATGTTTGCACCAACATCGGTAGTGCTCCAGGTATAAGTATTAGCACCACTTGCCGTTAACGGCGCCGCTTGCCCACGGCAAATGGTAATACTTGTACTAGCAACTGTTGGCTTTGGTATTACAGTTACAGTTGCATTATCTGTATTTTTACAACCATTGCTGTCGGTACCAGTTACAGTATAAATTGTTGGTGTAGTTGTATTTGTTGGGCTAACGGTTACAATTGTTTGAGTACTCGAACCTGGCAACCAAGTATAAGTAGTAGCGCCAGTTGCAGTAAAAGTAGTTGATGCACCATTACATATCGTATTTGTACTTGCTGTAATACCAACAGTTGGGTTTGGATTAACAGTAATGGTAGTAACAGCCGTGTTAGTACAACCACCTGGGGCAGATGTAGCCTTAACAGTATAAGTAACATTAGTTGTTGGTGCAACCACAGTTACATTTGTAGTTGTATTAACTGTAACATTTGAAGTATTACTCCAACTATAAGTTGACGCTAGACTACTACCGGCCGTTAGCGTTATATTGGTACCACTACACGTTGATAAGGGATTATTTAAGTTTATTGAAACAGTTGGTACGGTTTTCATTACTACTGTTTTGGTTAATAATTGCTTATTACCACAAACACCACCTACATAACATTCGTAGGTTTCGGTAGTACCTGGTGTTACCAAAATAGTTTGTGTTGTGGCACCACTTGGCACCCACGAATATGATGTGGCTCCAGCAGGCGCAGTTAATATTGAACTTTGCCCTGGGCAAACACTAGGCGGATTTGCAATAATATCGGGTAATTGCACACCCGATATGGCATTAATATCGTAATTACAAATATCGCCACTCCAACCATCAACCATTAAATAATAATCGTTACCTGTAGTTAAGCCGTTTGCATTTATTGTAAATGTTGCTACACCCCCTACAAAATCTGCAATTGCGTTTTCTTTAAAATTAGATACTGGTGTAAAAGCACAGCAACCAGTTGCGGTAAATACTTGCATTTGAATACCTCTTGCGGCAGATGGAGTAGCGGTAGCTGTTTGAGGGCCAGACCCCCAACAATTATATACTTTAACTCTTAAAGCTACAGTAGAAGTTGATGCGGTAAATCTAATCCATGAATTGTTATCGATATTTACATCAATATTTGGAGATGAAAAAGGTCCAGCAATATTTGATAGAGGATAATACCCAAAAGGGCCTCCAGTATTTGTTCCATTGGGTTGATCCACACCAGCATTTGTTTCGTTATTGCCGTGCATATTACATGGGAAATCTCTTTTATAGGCCTTACTTGTTGAAGCAGTGTAGCCATTTAAATCGCAAATATATAAGGCATTGCTACACGAATCATTAGTTGGTGCTGTTACACAAATACTAAATAAACCTGAACCTGAGCCATAAGCCCAATATCTTAAATATACAGTTTCGCCTGGCGTTAATCCGTTGGCTTGTAAAAAAGGTTGTAAATCATTATATCCTGCAGGGTAATCAAAATCATCTGTACAAGTATATTGTGTTAATGCCGAACATGTTGCACCGCGATACAAAGCCATTACACCATCACTTATCCAACCAGCTCCCATATTAGGACGCGGCATAACAAAAACTTTTCCACTTGCTGGCACGGTAATTTTAAACCAAACATCTTTTGATGTTCCTGAATAGTTTCCGTTTGAAAGCGCACCGTAACTATATGATGATGTTGATAAAGCACCTTGCCAGTTTTCACATGTTGTTAATGGCAACGGAGCATTTGCTATAGGAGTAGAAGTTGCACCAACTGTCGAAAAATCTAAATAATTACAATCGGCAGTAACGGCTGGTAATGCAATTGCCGAACAGGGGTTATCATTTGGTTGAGTTCCAGCTATAATAGCATTACCACTTACGCATATATCAAATGGATAACCGCCATCGGCATAATAATCGTAAACCCTAACATAATAAACAGTGCCAGGCGTTAAACCTACTGCACTCAAAACCTCTACTTGTCCTGTAAAAGTTAAATCTTGGCAAGCTAATGATACTAATGAGGCGCATGAACCTGAAAATAATTCGATTACGGGATCCATAATAGCAGCACCTGTTGGTGTTACTTGTATGGTTTGTGTATAGTTAGTTGCCGTAAAACTAAACCAAACATCATCATCGGGCGTGCCATTACATGTTACAACGTTGGTAGATTGTGTTGCTGCAAATGATGTTGTAGAAGTGTTAACGCAGGCAGCGCCAACAATTAAATTTTTTGCACCAGTACAATTATTATTACCAGGGGCAGTTGGTGGTATGGTTACACAAGTTGTAAAATTACCAGTTGCAGCTGTTGCGGCATAATCATAAATACGAATAAAATAAGTAGTACCAATTACTAAACCTGTAGCATTAATGCTTTCTGCGCCACCATTATTAAAAGCATCGGTACAACCACCAATAGATGTAAGCCCTGAACACGCCCCCGAGTATAATTGAATTACAGCATCGTAAGTTGCAGAGCCAGCAACGTTTATAGAATGTGAAGTCGAAGTGGCTACAAATTTGTACCATGAATCGTCGTTGGCAGTACCAACACAACCAATTATGTTTTGAGTTAAACCTGGCGTACCAACTTGGCAACTACCAATAGTTAAAACGGTTGCAACCGAGCAGTTTTCGCCTTGCGAAAATATTAGTTGATAAGAAAAAATTAAAGACAGTAATAATAAATAAATTTTGTTCATATAGAAATTGTTAAAATAAATTAGTGAAAAATTATTAGTTTTTAGAATTTTCAATTAAGCGGTACTCAATAGGCGTAATGTTATATTTTAACAAAGCATTTTTTAAGCTAGCTATACTAAAAACGTGGTCGTGTTCTTTAACAACAGGTCTTTCGGAGGTTGTAACAATAAGTAAACCTGATTTTTTAATTTCGGTATATTTTATTTTAACATCTGATACAAATTCTATATTTTGTAAATCTTGGTGCAAATTATTAATAACCTCCTTACTTTGCGCATCTTTAAAGGAATAAGTATGTGTGTTAACTATTAAATCTTGTGCTTGTAAATGATTGTTGTAAGCAATAAATGCAATTAAAATTAAGGTTTTCAAAATGTGGTTCATAAAGCTCTATCTGATTTTAAGTAATGATTAACACAAAAATATACTATTTTATTAATTAATGTTAAATACAATTATGTTAAATAATCACTAAAAAGGTTTAGCAATCGTTTAGGTTAGTGTAATGTGTGTTACTGTGAGTAAACGAGGGTTAGTTGAGCTAAAATTAAAGTGTATTACTTTAAGGTTAAATTTCAAAACCACATTAATTAAAAAGTAATGCACATTTAAAAAAAATAATGATTCGAAAAAATACACTAACTATTTAAAATCATTTAATTAATATTGCACCCTATTTTAATAACCTATAATATACTTAAAGTACAGTTTAAAAATGGCAACACTCATTATTTTTCGTCACGGACAAAGCACTTGGAATTTAGAAAATAAATTTACAGGTTGGGTTGATGTACCCTTAACCGAAAAAGGAATACAAGAAGCAAAAAATGCAGGCCAAAAATTAAAACCCTTTGAGTTTGATTATGCTTACGCATCTGACTTACAACGCGCACAAAATACGTTAACATTAGCATTACAAATTGCTGATAAAACTGTACCTACAACTTATAACAAAGCATTAAACGAGCGCATGTATGGCGATTTGCAAGGCTTAGATAAAACCGAAACAGCAAAAAAATTTGGCGATGAACAAATAAAAATTTGGCGCCGTAGTTTTGATATTGCACCGCCAAATGGCGAAAGTTTAAAAGATACTGCTGCGCGTGTTATACCCTATTTTGAACAAGAAATTGAGCCTAAATTAAAAGCAGGTAAAAATATTGTTATTGCTGCCCACGGCAATAGTTTACGTGCCTTAATTATGCATTTAGAGAAAATGACACCATCACAAATATTAGAGTTTGAGATAGGTACTGCACAGCCTCGTATTTACGAATTGGACAATGAACTGAATGTGTTAAGAGCTGAGAATTTATAAAAATAAATTAGTAACCGCTTAATTAAAATAATTTTAATGAAAAACATTGATAAACATAGCCTAGAAAATGCATATCAAATGTTTGATAGTGGTGATATAGATACCATTGAAATTGGAACAGTAAATGGCTTACAACAAATTCACACCTATTTATTTATTAATTTATATGATGTTGCTGGGCAAATACGAGCAGTCAATATCAGTAAAGGCGGCTTTAGATTTGTTAATGCATTGTATTTAAAAGAAATATTAGTGAAAATTGAACAAATGCCCGAAACTACTTTTGAAGAAATAATTTTGAAATATGTTGAAATGAATATTGCTCATCCTTTTATGGAAGGTAATGGACGAACACTGCGCATTTGGTTAGATTTATTAATGAAAACCAAACTAAATAAAGTAGTTAATTGGCAAAATGTTGGTAAGGAGCTTTATTTACAAGCAATGGTACGTAGTCCTATAAATGACTTAGAATTAAGTACTATACTTAGAAGCAATTTAACGGATGATGTAAATAATCGGGAACTTATTTTTAAAGGGATAGAACAATCTTATTATTACGAAGGATACAAAAAAGAAAATGATACTAACTAAATTTAATTAGTAAATTGTAAAAACACAAATCGTAATATGAATCAACAATTTTTAAATAACAACAGTAAAACAATAGCTATTGATTTTGATGGAACTATTGTAGAACACGATTATCCTAAAATTGGTAAAGAAATGTTGTTTGCATTTGCAACAATAAAAGAATTGCATAAAAAAGGACATAAATTAATTTTATTTACCTACCGCACTGGTAGTTTACTTAATGAAGCTGTTGAGTTTTGTAAAAAAAACGGGGTAGAATTTTATGCAGTTAATAAAAACTATCCTGAAGAGTTGATAACCGACGATACACCCCGTAAACTTAACGTTGATATTTTTATTGATGATAGAAATGTAGGTGGCTTTTTAGGCTGGAGTGCTACCTGGCAAATACTGCACCCCGATGGTGGCGATTTTAACCACGATGTTAAAAACCCCGAAGCACACAACAATTTTAAAAACGAAAAAAAATCATTTATCCAAAAACTATTTGGTAAGTAGCCCTATTTATGAGTAAAAACATTATCATTAAAACCAGAGAAGAGATTGAAATAATGCGAGAGTCGGCCTTATCGGTTTCGCGTACACTAGGCATGTTAGCTAAAGAAATTAAAGTTGGAATAACCCCTTTATATTTAGATAAACTCGCCGAAGAATTTATTAGAGATAATGGCGGTATACCAGGCTTTAAAGGTTTATACAATTTCCCTAATACATTATGCATGTCGTTAAATGCAGCAGTAGTGCACGGCATACCTACAAATACACCATTGCAGGAGGGCGATATTATATCAGTTGATTGCGGTGTTTTAAAAAACGACTACTACGGCGATCATGCCTATACCTTTGCAGTTGGCGAAATAAAACCAGAAGTTAAAAAACTGTTAGATGTAACTAAAGAATCGCTTTACATTGGTATAGAACAATTTAAAAACGGTAATCGTGTTGGCGATATTAGCTACGCCATACAAAACCATGCCGAAAAAAATGGCTATGGCGTTGTGCGCGAATTAGTAGGTCACGGATTAGGAAAAAAAATGCACGAAGAACCCGAAATACCAAATTATGGTAAGCGTGGTAATGGCCCAAAATTAAGAGATGGAATGGTAATTGCCATTGAGCCAATGATTAATATGGGAACGCGAAACATTAAACAATTAAAAGATGGGTGGACAATTTTAACAGCCGACGGAAAACCATCGGCCCATTTTGAACACAATGTGGCTTTAATAGATGGGAAACCAGAAATTTTATCAACATTTAAATTTGTTGAAGAAGCTTTGGGTATTCCATTAACTTTTTAATGTCGATAAACTTTAAAAAAATATTTGGCAAATTCACTAAAAAGTGGTTACTTGCATAGGTTTTTTAGCACAAACAAATCAATTATGACGATTAAATTAAAAAATATAATGATTAATTCAAAAATAATAGCATTCGGTTTAGCAGTTGTATTATTTGCATCTTGCGGCACTAAAACAGCCGAAAACACAACATCTGAAGACGATTTACCCGATACAGACACCGTTAAAGCAGTAGCATTAAATGTTGGTGGCGAGTTATTTAGTATTCCCTCTCCTATACAAACGGCTTTGTTAATTCAAAAATCGGGAGTAACCTACGATAAAACTATTTTAAATGCAGGCAACCGTAATGGTAGCTACGTTACCGATTATTCTAAAGCATTAAATTTAGGTATTTATGGTGCCGATTTAGGTTATGTAAGTATGTATAACCAAACACAAGATGCATTAGGCTATTTAGGCGCAGTTAAACAATTAGCTGATAAATTAGGAGTTTCGGCAGCTTTTGACCAACAAACAATGAAACGTATTAACGACAACATTTCTAATAAAGATAGTATGTTAGTATTAGTTGGTATTGCTTATCGTGCAAGTGATGCTTATTTAAAAACAAATAAACGTACCGAAATTAGCGGCTTAATTTTATCGGGTGGATGGATTGAAAGCATGTATTTTTCGTTAGTTGCATATTCAAAAAAACCAACAGATGAAATTAAATTTAGAATTGCTGAACAAAAACAAGCATTAGCAAGTATTATTAAATTATTGAACTCGCACAATATGCCCGATGCTACTGAATTATTAAAACAA
>JAYSUQ010000279.1:0-25306 GCA_043718985.1 Bacteroidota bacterium
ATCCCATTATCAAAGGTAATAAGTAAATTAAAAAAAGCAGGTAAATTAAAATGAAAAGCTATTGTGTAGTTTTATCAAAAACGGCAGAAAAGAATTTAAATAAATTACCTAATTTAATTATAGCTCAAATAATTACAGTACTTAAAAATTTAGAAAATGAGCCACGGCCAGTAGGTTGTAAAAAACTTAAGGGGTTTGTTAATTTGTGGCATGTTCGTATTGGAAACTATCGTGCAATTTATTCAATAGAAGATACAATTTTATTAATAGATGTAAGAGAAATAGGACATCGAAAAGATATTTATAAATAATAACCAAACAATTTTTGCCATTGTTGCTGTTTTTATAAAAATTAAAGAACCGTTCATTGAAATAAAAATAGTGCCTTAGTTGCGTAAACCCACCCCGATGGCGACTGCCCTTGGTACATATTCTTTATTAAGGGTGCTATGCAAGAGTATACCACCCAGGTAGTAGTAAACTTTGCCCCACTATCTAATATTATAATTTTAAATTCATCGGTATTTTCCTTAGAAAATTGGTTTAAAAAAAATTGAAAACTCTCGCCATTGCACTCGGAAAATTCAAACTCAAAATGATCGCCTATTATTGGCGAGTAAGCTCCAAATAAATACATTGATTTAAATCTTAAATTTATTTGGTATTATAACCACGCATATTGTTTAACTCATCTGTAGCATAAACAAAATCTTAAATTATTATATCTTGTGCAATCAATTATCATAACATAAAAAAACCTTTAAGATTTCTTAAAGGTTTTTTTAATTGTAATAATTTTTTAAATTATTCAGCTATAACTTCAAAGTTAACAGTAGCAAAAATCTCTTTAAATAAACGAACTTTAGCAGTATAAGCACCTAATGTTTTAATACTCTCTTCGTTCATTTCAATATTTTTACGTTCAATATCGTAACCTGCTTTTTTCAAAGCTTCTGCAATTTGAATGTTAGTTACCGAACCAAAAATTTTACCGTTTTCGCCAGCTTTAGCACCAACTTTAATGCCAACAGTTGCTAGTTTTTCTGCGTTAGCGGCGGCCTCTGTTCTAAATTTTTGTTCTTTAAACGAACTTTGTTTAATTTCCTCGGCTTGCATTTTTTTGTTACTTAATGTAGCTAAAACTCCAACTCCTTGAGGAATTAAATAGTTACGACCGTAACCATTTTTCACTTTTACGATATCGTTTTTATATCCTAAGCCTTTAAGATCTTTCTTTAATATAATTTCCATTTGCATAATCTGTTTCCTCCTTTAAATTATTTTAAACCATCAGCTAAGTAAGGCATTAAAGCAATGTGACGCGCACGTTTTACTGCTTGAGATACTTTACGTTGAAATTTTAATGATGTACCAGTTAAACGACGAGGCAACAATTTACCTTGCTCATTTACAAATTTTAATAAAAAATCTGCGTCTTTGTAATCAATATATTTAATACCTAACTTTTTAAAGCGACAGTATTTTTTCTTTTTAACCTCAGCACTTGGAGGGTTTAAAAAGCGAACTTCTTGTTTTGCCATTTTGTAATTTCTTTTTTGGGATTAATAATTAAGCGTCAACTTTTTTAGCTTTTGCAACTTTTGCTTCACCTTGTCTGCCACGTCTTTTATCAGCCCATGTAGCACCATGTTTTTCTAAAGCAATCGTTAAAAAACGTAAAATGCGTTCATCGCGTTTAAATTGCAATTCTAATTCAGCAATCTCAGTTCCTTTTCCACTAAAATCTACTAAATGGTAAAAACCAGTAGTTTTTTTCTGAATAGGGTAAGCTAATTTTTTTAAGCCCCAATTTTCTCTGTGATTAATTTTTGCCCCCAAATCTGTTAAGATTTTTTCAAACTTTTTTGCGGCCTCCTTTGCCTGATCTTCAGACAAAACGGGAGTTAAAATGAAGACCGTCTCATAGCGTTTTTCCATTGTTATTATTTTTTTAAATTATAAGGGTGCAAACTTAAGGTATATTTTTGATATTAAAAAGTTTTTAACAACATTTTCTTAATTGAATTTAGCACGTATCTACGAATTAAATTGCTAGTAATCAATTAATTAAAAAATAGTTAACGGGCAATCATTATTTTTTTTGATGTGATTTTATTGTTTTTATCTATTAATTGAATATAGTAAATACCCATTTCTAATTCCGAAACAGAGATTTTATTACCAATGAGCTTATCTGTTTTTATAGTTTGGCCTAATTGATTTAAAATTTTATAGGCATCAAATTGTTCATTGCTTTGTATAGTAATAAAGTTATTTGTTGGGTTAGGGTAAATGTTAACATTATTATTAACTTGATTAGTATTGCCAATATTGGTAGTAGATGCTACAATTTTTCGTATTAAAACATCATCAAAGTAAAAGCCATCTTTAACTGCGCCCGCATCCGTTTTTAAATTAAATCGCAGTTTTATGTTTTGTCCAACATAGGCCGATAAATCAATCTCTTCTTTAGCCCACTCGTTACGTTTGCCATCGTAAATCGGCTGGTTTAGCACAGTACCGTTGGTGCCTGGCGATGTAAATTTGCCACACAATGGTGCATAACTTGTGCCATTGGTACTTACCTGTAATTGCACGTAATCGTATGTTTTTTCGGTTTCATATTTTGTGTAAAATTGCAAATGTGCAAATAAGGCATCGGTTAAATTTAGGGATGCGGTAATGGTTGCAAATTTATTTTGATTGTTACCATAATTACCCAAAGGGCTATCGGTAATGCTTTTGTTAGCCGAAACAAATTGAGTTGATGAGGTTGACCAACCAGTTGCTGTCCATTTACTTGTGTTATCGCAACTATCTTTAAAAACAGTAATTGGCGAGCCATAAATTTTTGTAATCGTATCTTTAAATGTATAAAAGCCGTTATCTAATTCAAAAGCAAATTTTATAAGTGTGCCATTTGTTAAGCCACTGTTTAAGGTAAAGTTAATTGAGTCGGTTTGCGATTGTAGGTTTGCTAAACTGCTATAAATTTTTTGCGCCCCTATGTTTAAAAAACTTGTTGTTACAGGTTTTATGTTAACTGTAAAGGTCCCGTTTAATAGCCCTAATCGGGTAATATTATATTTTAAATAGCCATTTTGTTGAGTAATAAACGCATCGTTTTTATCAACTAATAAGGCGTAGTTACTAATTAGCCACGCTGCATTTAGGTTTTGAGAAAAGGTTGTTTTGCATATATCAATAATACGAGTTTGTAATGGCCAAAACCCATCGCTTGCCGAGCCTGCTTCTGGCGTCATTGATAATAGTTTGGGTTTTGTTACTTGCTCGCCATACATCCAATCATCACTATCGCCATTGGTAGTGTAGTTTACCGTTTGATCGCCAGTGCCGTACAAAAACTGATCGTCTTTTGTAAGTAATTTTGCCCAATTAACAAACAAAGCCGAGTCGGGGGTGTAATAACTTGGTAAATAGCCCCAAGGGTAAATTAATAAATTACTGTAAGTATGGTTTGTAATGCAAAATTTAAACTCCCTGCTAGTTACAAAATCTCGCATAGCCTGCGTTTCTGGTTCCGAAAACGGCCCTGTTCCTCTATACGTATCTGTACTACTTGTGTTTGATGAGCCTGTATTATCAAAGCCCCACATGTGCCCGTAGTTTCTGTTTAAGTCTACGCCCATTGTACCATCGCCATTATCTTTACGGTTTTTACGCCACATACCACCGCCAGTAGGGTTAGTTGTTTGGTTATAAAAATAACCATCGGGGTTAACACAAGGCACAAAGTATAACTCAGCGTTATCTACCAATGCTTTTATTTCGGGGTTGGTGGTATAGTTTTCTAATAAATACCACATGTAATATATGAGTTGAGATAGTGATGCAGCCTCGCGTGCATGGTGCAATGAGTTATAAAACATTTCGGGTTCGGGCTCATCAACATTTGGATTATCAGATATTTTTACAAAATAAATATTTCTACCTTCAATACTTTGTGTACTACTAATGGGTTGTTTAACAGTAATTAAAGTAGGGAATAAAATTTTCATACTATCTAATATTTGTTCCATTTCGGCTAATGTATAATAGCCGCCCATGCTACCTAATTTAAAATGCGTGGGGTTTGTTATGTTTGGTGTATTACACGTGCTAGCTGCAATTTGCTCTACTTTTGCAATAAAATTTCTGTTTTTATAATAAGTTGCCATATCACTAATTTGCAACTCGTAGGGCACATTGCTTTTTTTTAGTAAGGCTAATTCCAATTCAGATATTTCGGTAATTAACTCGTTGCTATGATGCTCACCATGATCTACCGTTACGCCCATTGTAGCTAACTCGTTAATTTGTTTTGGTGTACCATTTATTTTAACACGATAATATAATTGTGTTTGTGCATTTGCTATAAATGCAATTAGTAAGGCAATAATAAGTAGCTGTGTGTGTTTCATTTGTTTATTATTTAATAACATTAACCCATTAAAATTAAGTAAATTTATAGTAAACTATTAAAGTTTAGTTTTTTTACAGTTTTGTTATAACTCTTTGTTAATAAGTAACGCAAAGCAATTAAATTGAAATTATTTATAATTGTATTTTATGCCTTATAACGATGAACCACTTACTTATTATATTTTTTGCACTTAATTTACATGCGGCATTGCCCCCCGATAGTTTACCTTATAAAAATTACTCAAAAAATTACCGAAACGAAATTATACACTTATCAAGTATAAAATCTGATTTTGTTTTTAATGAGCAGTTATTTCAAAATCGCTGTGATACGTTATCAAACGTATTATTTTGGCGAAAAATAATGAATTTAAAAATAGATTCGGGTTATTTTAATTTGCCCGATAATCGTAAAATATTATGTAAAGTTTTAATAAATAATTATGAAACATTAAGCGATTGCAAAAAAATAAGTTACCGCGATAGTCTTCGCAAAACATATCATTTAAAAGACTCGGCACGCATTTTATTAACCAATGGCAAAAGTTATTTTTACGATTTTGATAAAGCTTCGATTAATTTTCATAGAGGTATAAACGCTTTTATTGCAAACGATGTTGACCCCTGGTATGCACAATCTATTTTATTAATTGAGAGCCCAAATAAATTACAAAAATCAAATGCAGGAGCTTATGGTTCGTTTCAGTTAATGAAAGATGTAGCAAAATTATTTGGGTTAACTGTAAATAAAAAATTAGATGAGCGTGCCGATTTTAATAGATCGGCTTACGCAGCTTCAAGTTTAATAAAACGAATTTGCATACCTAAAACAAAAAGTATTTTAGATAGTTTAGGAATAACCAATTATAACGAAACCGATTTGTGGTTTAGGTTATTAGTTATGCATAGCTACCACGCTGGGGCGGGTAATGTTAAAAAAGCATTAAAAACATTTATGCCAACACAAGGTAACATGGATTTGATTTATAACCTATGGCGTGCCGAAACCAAACATTTTAAATCGGCATCGCAAAATTATTCGCAATTAATTTTAGCCGCACAATTAGAAGTGCATCATAAATTTGGGTTAACACCGCATTACCCGCCAGTATTATTATTACGCCCATTGGCAACTACTAAAACATATGATGTGCCTAAGCAATAAAAAAGTATTTTTTCTGAAAAAATTACTTACATTTAGTTTAAGTATTATATTTAACTAAAAGTATATTGTTATGAGGGTTTTAATAGTTGAAGACGAAAAACATTTAAGAGATGATGTAATTGATTACTTATCGGACAATGGCTATAAATGCGATTTTGCATCGAGTGTAAAAAGTAGTATGCAAAAATTAAACGATATAGTTTATAGTTGCGCTTTAATTGATGTTGGTTTGCCCGATGGAAGTGGTATTGAAGTTGTTGAACACATTAAAAAACAATATCCCGAAATGGGCGTAATTATTGTAACAGCCAAAAACTCGCTCGAAGATAAATTAGAAGGATTAAAAATAGGCGCCGATGATTATTTAACAAAACCATTTCATTTATCAGAATTAAACGCACGTTTACACTCTGTTTTGCGACGCCGTAATTATGGAGGTAAAAACACATTAAGTTTTGAAGGGTTAGAGGTTGATACTACTACAAAAAAAGTTTTAGCAAATGGCACAGCTTTGCAATTAACTAAAAAAGAATATGAAATATTGGTTTTTTTAGCCAGTAACCCAACACATTTAATTACTAAGGAAGCTTTGGCTGATTCTATTTGGGGAGATAAATCGGAAATGGCAACATCGTTTGATTTTGTTTACAGTCAAATAAAAAATCTAAAAAAGAAACTAAACGAAGCAGGTCTTAAAGATTACATTAAGGTTGTTTATGGTATGGGTTATAAATTTACCGATTAAATTAAATGCCAGTTGTTGAGTTGTGAGCGGTAAAGTTTTTCAACTATCTAAAAATATATTACCTTGTAGTTATTGCTTATAACTCTAAATGAAACTCCTTACAAAAACAAACATTTACACATCGCTTGTTACAGTTGCATTATTTGCAATAGGCGTGCTTATTGTTTATAAAATTATTTTAAATAAATTAGATAAGGAAGTAGACAACCAATTACTAATTGCAAAATTTGAAATTGAAAAAGGACTTAAAGCAGGAATAGAACCATACGATTTTACGGCCAATATTGGGCAAAAAATTTACGTTCGCAAAATTGCAAAAAAAACATTATTTACCAATCGGTTTATTGAGTACGTAGATAGAAGCTACAAACAAAGCCCCTTAAAAGGAAAGGTTACGCAGCGCGAATTATTGTTTCACACTTTAATTGATGGCCAAGCATATGAAGCAACTGTTTGTAGCTCGTTAACCGAAAGCGAAAAATTAGGGAACTCAATTGCCTTTGTAGTATTGTTTTTTGTGCTTATATCGGTAACACTAATTTTTATTTTAAACCAATACATATCAAGTGTTATTTGGTTTCCGTTTAACAGCACGTTAAATAAAATTAAAAGTTGGAACATTAAAAAAAACAGAAAACTTATTTTTAAAGCAACTGATATTGATGAGTTTCATTTACTTAACGACACCCTAACCGATTTAACAACACAAATACAAACCGATTATTATAACTTAAAAGAGTTTACCGAAAACGTATCGCACGAAGCACAAACACCCTTAGCTATCATTAGCACCAAATTGGAGTTACTAATGCAAGATCCTAATTATACCGAAAAACAATACGACCAACTATCGCAAGCATACAAGGCAACGCAAAGGATGTACAAACTTAATCAAGCGCTAATTTTATTAAGTCGTATTGAAAATAAACAATTTCACGAATCGGAAGAAATTAATTTAAGAGAAGCTATTGATGAAAAAATTGAAACACTTGAAGATTTTATTGAAGCCAAACAAATTAAAATTATCAAAGAATATAATGCCAATGTTACCATTAATGTTAACGCAGTATTGTTACCAATACTACTAACTAATTTATTTATTAATGCAATTAAATATAATTTAGAAAGTAATGGCTACATTAAAATAATTATAGATGAAAACACCTTTTCGGTTGAAAACTCGAGCGTGCATAGTAAAATTGATAGGCAATTTATTTTTGAACGGTTTAATAAAAGCTCTGAAAGTGGCAGCTTAGGTTTAGGCTTATCGCTTATTAAAAAAATTGTTGAATTTTATAACTGGCAAATTACCTACGTTTGCAAAGATGACATTCATAAATTTAAAATTTTTATGTAATATGACTACACCTATTTGGCACACAACACCCAATTTAATTGATATAAACAGTTTAGGTAAAAATACTTTAGGCGATACTTTAGGAATTAAATTCACTAAAATCGGCAACAATTTTTTAGAAGCCACAATGCCTGTAGATGAGCGCACTAAACAACCCTTTGGCTTGTTGCACGGCGGAGCTAATGTTGCTTTAGCCGAAACAATGGGCAGTGTAGCATCGTTATTATGTGTTAACCAGGAGTTGTTTATTGCGGTTGGCATAGAAATAAATGCAAACCACATAAAAGCAGTTATGCAAGGCTACGTTACTGCAATTTGCACTCCGCTAAATGTTGCGGGCAAAAACCACATTTGGGATATAAAAATTTACAATAATAATAACGAACTCACTTGCATAAGCCGTTTTACGTGTACAATTGTTGCAAAAAATAAGTTTGTTTAATTTTTGCTAGTTAACCAACTTATATAATTTGCCAGGCAAAGATTTTACAACATTGCTAAATTCAAGTCGCAGTAATAAAGATGATACTTTGCCTGTACTAAAATTTGTTTCGGCGCAAATATCATCGGTGTGTTTAGTTGTTATTTTTTAGCAATTAATTGTTCTAACAATTTTATCGAAATATCTTTTTCTGTAATTATGCGTTCATATAGCTTTGATATATTATCAATTTCTGTAGCGTTATATGCTGTAAAATGCCCATCTTTTTGAGGTTGATTATAATTATTGAAAATTAGCATTTCTTCCATGCCTATTAAATGTTGAATTTTTACGTTTAATATTTCAGCTATTTTACACATAACACTGAAAGTTAGGTCAACATCACCTTTTTCAATTCGACCATAATGTCGTTGACTAATTTTTAATTCATCAGCTATATTTTGCTGAGATAAGCCCTTAACTGCTCTAATTTTTCGAATATTTTCGTATAATTTCTCCATAGATTTCGTTTAAATGTCTAAAAATACACATAATATGTCTAAATGAACATGTTATTCAAATGTTTTATTAATGCTTCTTTGATATTTTTGCGCCAAATTAAAACAAATAACACTATCTAAAAATGAAAAAACAAATTAAACCAATTGTAGCGGTAACATTATGTTTATCAATGATAACAAGTTCATTGATGTCATCGCCAATTAATGATGTAGGAAGTTTTTCCTCGAAATCAAATGCAACTATTGCAGAAACAAAATGCAAAGTTGAATTCAATAAAACAAATGCACTACCAACAATAGCACGAATCGCTGTGCAAGCAGTTGGAGAAGCATATATGTTGAGTAAATTTGTCACATCATGTTTGCAAAACATACGTGAAAACAATATCAATGCTATTGAGGATTTCACTAAAAACACTAAAAATAAAAACGATACAGTCGCACTAAATAAATATTTAGATAAATCAATAATTACTTGTTTTGGTCATAAATCTATCCTACAATACTCTAAATTTGTGATAAATAAAATAAATAATGGCAATAGTTCAGATTCAATTTTTGTACGTTATCAAATATTTAATGCTGAATTCCCAAGGTTTTCGAAACGAAAATTAAATTATTATGATTTAAGTGGGTACAAATTTTCGAAAAGTTTAAGTAAATATTTTCGAATTAACAACTTAAATTAATGATAGAAAAATTTTCAAATATTTCAAATTCGAGAACAATTGGTTTGTCAATTTACCGCATTGTACTTTCGTTTTTAGTTATAAAAAATATGATCTTTTATTATCCATTAGCAGACGATTTATTTGGGGTAAATGCAATTTTTCCATACAATGATTATGTAGCTATAATGCATTTATACGGGTTTGATTTTTTAACGTATCCTTTTAATATCACAGTAGCGGCAAGATTTTTTATTTTTATTACGTTTAGCGTTTCTTTTTTATTTTTATTTGGTGTTTTTAAAAGGGTTACAGGCATTTTACTCTATATTTGTTTGTTCATTTTAAGACAGCGTAACGGTTTTATTTTAGATGGTTCTGATAACATTATGGATGTTACTTTGCCATTTTTAATAATAGCTGATTCATACAATTATTTTGTTTACGATGTCAATTTTATTAAAAAGATACAAATAAAAAATCATTATTTCGAATTAATAAAAAATTATATAAAATCCACAGCAGTATTTGGGTTTATGATACAAATTTGTTTTGTCTATTTTTTTACTGGCTTAGCAAAAGTGCAAGGTGATTTATGGCTAAACGGAACTGCAATTTACTATACAATGAGAGTTGAAGAATTTAGAGCTACATCTTGGAATATTCCATTAACAGAGAGTCATTATTTTGTTGTATTTAACACCTATTTTACGTTATTTTGGGAAGGTGCATTTGCTTTTTTAATTTGGTTTAAACAAACTAAAATGGTTATCATTTTTTGCGGTATTATTGTCCATTTTGGCATTTGGCTTTTTATGCGCATTGATAATTTTTCGTGGATTATGATTGGAACATATTCTGTATTTATTTCTAATCAAGAGTACGTCACCTTAAACTGTAAGATATTAGAAATTGCAAAAAAAATAAAAAACAACAGACGGTTAAAAACAATAACTTTAATGTATCAAAATTATGAAAAAAAATAAAACTATTATTATTGAATTTGTTCGAATTGTTTCGTTGGGTGCAATAATTGGAGGCGTAATTTATCTTATAACGGGTAACAAATTAGCGCCAGTCATATGTGCGTTAGGCGCATCATTATCACCAATTACTAATTTTTTCAAAAAAGATGAAACAAACAATTAAAACCCTTTTAGAACACTTAATTCCTTGCGCTTTTTTAATTTCTTTAATTAGTTTGATAATTAGTAATGGTATTATTTATTTTTGGAAAAGAGATGCATTTGATATGTTAGAGCTTATGTTTTTACCGCTTTTATCAAGTGTAATTATTTTTATTGTAATTGCAGTAGTTAATTCATTTTTATTACCAAAATATTATAATGAGTCTAACTTAAAAAACAGCTTGATCGCCAATATTTTTGTACTTTCCATTATTCATTCTTTTGCAATTATTGGGTTTTCCATTTTTTTCGATTGGGTTTTATTTAGTGTAGATCACTCGGTATCAATCGAATATGCTGAAACATTAGAAAAAATGTTAAATGAACAGCATAGCGAAATGACTAATGATATTGAAGAGTTTGCACAATTGCCATTTTTGATTCAAAATATTTTCATGTTTTCTTTTTCAGTTATTTTAACAACAATTTTGTCAGTTTTCTCAATACGTAAACAATTTAATAAAACACTTACCAAATTAGAATCGATGTAGTTGTTTTCATAAAACAACTTAATTAACCAACTTATATAATTTGCCTGGCAAAGATTTTACAACATTGCTAAATTCAAGTTGCAGTAATAAAGATGATACTTTGCCTGTACTAAAATTTGTTTCGGCGCAAATATCATCGGTGTGTTTAGTTGTTTTAGTAGTTAAGCACTTTACAATAAGCTCTTCATCATCCGTAAGGTTTAATAATAATGGTAGTTGAGTTGATGTTGTTTTAATTTTTTCATCAGTCCAATTCATAATGTAAAATAAATCGGCAGCACTTTCAATTAAATGGGCTTTGTTTGTTTTAATTAAAGCGTTGCAGCCTTCGCTTAGCACATCGCCGCTTTTGCCTGGGTATGCAAACACATCTCTATTATATGAGTTGGCAATGGTGGCTGTTATTAAACTGCCTCCTTCTTTTTTCGATTCTAAAATAACTAATGCATCGCACATGCCTGCAACAATGCGATTTCGTTTAGGGAAATTTTCTTTATCAGGATTTGTTTTACTTATAAACTCAGTTAATAAGCCGCCCTGTAACACCATTTTTTGTGCTATGTTGGCGTGTTGTGCAGGGTAAATTCTATCAAGCCCGTGGGCAAGTACCCCCAACGTATCAATGTTATTATCCAAACATAATTTATGGGCCAGCACATCAATACCATAAGCTAAACCACTAACTACAATGCAATTTAAATCTATCAATTCTTTAATTAATTTTTCGGTTTGCGTTGTGCCATAATCACTTGGCGTGCGCGTGCCCACAACTGCTACAATTTTTTTTGTATTTAAATCGCAACTTCCTTTATAGTATAATAAAATTGGGTTATCGTGGCAATTTTTTAAACGTTGTGGGTAATTTTTATCCGTAAAATATAAAGGCTTAATGTTGTGCTTTGTAATAAAATCAATTTCTTTTTCGGCTATTAATAATGCATCTTTTTGTTGCCCAATATTTTTAGCTATTATTGTACCTATACCAGGTATTTTTTCGAGTTGTTGTTTGTTACTTGTAAACACATTTTTTGCGTTGCCACAGTAAGCAATTAAATTTTTTGCTAAAACACTGCCCACGCCTTTAAGTTGTGTAAGTGCAATTTGATACTGTAACTCTTCGCTTAACTGCATTTGATTTTTAATTGTAATTTATTATATTGTTGTCGCAAAATTAAACAGATAATGATAAAATCAGTAAAATATATTTTAACAGCTAGTTTTTTATACACTTGCGAGTTATACGCACAAACTTTGGGTGTTGTTAAGGGTGTTGTTAAAGATAACGCAACTAACGAAACCTTGCCAGGTGCAGTGGTAGTTGTTGATAAAACAAAAGGTATTGCTGCAGATGTTGATGGCAATTATGTTTTGTTTATTGCAAATGGCGAACACGTTATTGAATGTGATTTTGTTGGGTATAAAAAGTACACAAAATCTATTAACGTAACCACCACCGATACTTTAAAATTTGATATTAGTTTAGAAACAGAATCGGGCAAAAATTTATTAGATGAGGTTGTAATATCGGCAGGTAAATTCGAACAAAAATTATCAGATATTACCATTAGTATGGATGTATTAAAACCAGCCATGCTCGAAAATAAAAATGCACAAACATTAGATGTTATTATCAATCAAGTATCGGGAGTTACTGTTAGTGATGGGCAAGCTAGTATAAGAGGTGGCAGTGGTTATAGTTACGGGGCAGGTTCGCGCGTTTTAATGATGGTTGATGAAATGCCAATGATTAGTGCCGATGCCGCCGATATAAAATGGAATTATTTACCCATCGAAAACATGGAGCAGGTTGAGGTTATAAAAGGAGCAGCATCTGCCTTGTTTGGCTCATCGGCTTTAAATGGGGTAATAAATATGCGCACCGCATATGCTAAAGATGTGCCCCAAACAACGGTGTCAACATTTGTTGGTTTTTATGATGCGCCACGTAACGCTAAATACAAATGGTGGAAAGGCAATGAGCAATATCAAAACGGAGTTAATTTTGCACACTCACGTAAAATAGGAAACTTAGATGTTGTGCTAGGCGGGCATTTTTATAACGATGAAGGTTACCGTTATTTAGAAAACGAAACACGCCAACGCTTTAATGCCAACTTAAAATATAATTTTAAAAATAAACTACAAGGTTTAGCAATTGGCGTTAATGCCAATATGATGCAAACCGACGGTGGTTTATTCTTTTTATGGCAAAATGCCGATTCGGCTTACATACCACAAGGCAAAACAATTCAAAAATTTGATAACCAGCGTTTCAACATCGATCCATTTATTACCTACTACACAAAAAGAGGCGGTAAATTTAGTTTGCGAACACGTTATTTTTTAACAAACAATGTAAATAGTACCAATCAGGGCTCGCGTGCCGAATTATACTACAACGAACTTCAATATCAAAAACGATTTAAAAACAACTTAACAATTACAACAGGCGCTGTTTATATGGAACAGCAAGTTATTGCTACGTCTCTTTACGGCCGCCATTCGGGCTACAACTATGCGGGCTATGCACAGTTCGATTATCACTACAAAAAACTAACCGCATCGGCTGGTATGCGTGGCGAGTACTTTAAATTAGATAGTTCGTTTACGCGGGGCTATTTAACGAAAAAAATAAACAATTTGCCGTTTCAGCCTGTATTAAGGGCTGGTTTAAATTATCATTTATTCGAATATACTTTTTTAAGAGCATCTTGGGGGCAAGGCTACCGCTTTCCTACCATTGCCGAAAAATTTGTTAGCACGAGCGTGAGTATTTTAAAAATTTTTCCGAACGAAAGTTTGCAACCCGAAAGAGGTTGGAGTTCGGAAATTGGTATTAAGCAAGGTTTTAAAGTATTTAATTTTAAAGGATTTTTAGACGTTGCTTATTTTTGGACAGAGTATAAAGACATGACTGAATTTGTGTTTGATATTTATGGCACTAAAACAGGACAGTTTTATAAAGATATTGCATTTGCTGGTTTTAAATCGCAAAACATTGGGCAAGCTCGCATTAATGGTGTAGATGCTAACATTACTGGAGCTGGTAAAATAGGACCAGTAAACGTTACAACATTAATTGGTTACACATACACCAACCCAAAATATTTAAATTTCGATCCTTTAAAAGATACATTAGGCTTACCAGGTGTTAATGTATTAAAATACCGTAACCGTCATTTATTTAAAGCTGACGTGCAATTAGAATATAAAAAGTTTGCCATTGGTTACAGCGCCCGTTACTATAGCCGTATGGAAAACATTGATCGTAGGTTTACACAAAGTGTGCTGCACGAATACAACTTAAAAAACCCCGATGGAACTTACATTATTAATTGGGACGAAATACCTTTTACGTATGTGTTGCCTGGTTTAAAAGAGTATCGCGAAAAGCACCCAAAAGGAGATTGGATTAGCGACGCCCGCATATCGTATCAAATTATAAAACAAATTAAATTAGCATTTGTAGTAAACAATGTGTTTAATGCCGAGTATACGTTAAGGCCAGGCGATGTTAGGGCGCCAACAACCTATATGGGGCAAGTAGTTTTTAAATTTTAATTTTATATATTTTTCACAAAAAACAATTTTAATATTTAGTATCTTTACAGCACAAAAAAATAAAAATTAAATGGAAACAAATTTTAGAAACACAAACTTAAATAATATCGAAAACGCTACAATAGTTAATGAGCGCTCTTTATTTGCATCTGTATTTACCTGGATGTTTTTGGCTTTAGCTGTAACAACTGTATTTGCTGTGCTTTTTGCCTTTAATCCAATGTTTACAAATTTATTAATATCTTATGATGAAATGGGACGTGGCAGCATGTCTGTTTTTGGTTGGATAGCAATGTTGGCACCAATAGGTTTGGTATTGTTAATGAATTTTGCTTTTAATAAATTATCGTTTACTGCATTAATAGCTATATTTTTTGGCTATGCAATTTTAAATGGCATAAGCTTTAGCACTATTTTTCATGTGTATAATTTAAACTCAATTGGCGTTGTGTTTGCAAGCACAACAGCTTTATTTGGCTTAATGGCAGCGGCGGGTTATTTTACTAAAGCCGATTTAACAAAATTAGGCTCATTGTTAATGATTGGTTTAGTTGGAATTATAATTGCATCGTTAATTAATGTGTTTATGAAAAGTGATGCAATGGGCTATATTATTAGTATTATAAGTGTAATTGTTTTTACAGGATTAACTGCGTTTGATGTTCAAAAAATTAAAAACATGGCGCAACAATCTGATGGTTCGGAAGGATTTAAAAAAATGGGTGTGTTGGGGGCACTAACATTATACTTAGATTTTATTAATTTATTTTTATCATTATTACGTTTATTTGGTAGAAGAGATTAGTTGTTTATTAAAAGCATTACATTAAAAAAAGACTTTCTGTTAATTTAAGAAAGTCTTTTTTTGTTTGATGTATTTATAAATAATGAGTTAAAATTACAGTAACTAAAATAGTTTAAAAATTAAGTCGTTTTTGTGTATAGTTTATTATATTCGTAAAACAAAAAATAATTAAAATGTTTCAAAAATTAAGTAAAACAGATAGCAACGAAGGCGGCTCTATAAATTTAATTGGATCGGGTACTGCAATTGTTGGCGATATAACATCAAATGGCGATGTTCGCATTGATGGCACATTAAAAGGAAACATTACCATTACTGGAAAATTAGTTGTTGGTAGTACAGGTAAAGTTGAGGGTAATGTGTATTGCCAAAATGCCGATGTATCGGGAGAAATTCACGGTACCGTATCATCAACAGATTTATTAACCCTAAAAGCAACTGCCAAAGTAATGGGCGATATTGTTACAGGTAAAATAGCCATTGAACCAAACGCAACTTTTACAGGAACTTGTAAAATGGGCGCCATCGTTAAAAATATAACTAATGATACCCAAACCCGAGAAACAAAAACCGCTTAACGCTTACTCTAAATATAGCGGATTGGCTATGCAAATGGGACTTATTATTGGTGGTGGTTGCTACGGCGGCTTTAAATTAGATGCCTATTATAAAAATACAACTCCTATTTTTACAATTATATTAAGCTTAGTATCAATTGCAATTGCTATGTATATTGTACTTAAAGATTTCATTAAACCCGAAAAATAAATATACCTCATTGCAAACTACTACTAAATATTACATTAACCTTATTGCTGTAACAATTGGCGCACTATTAATTGCCTACGGTTTATACCAAACTCAAAATCGTTTTTTTAACACAACTACTTACTGGTTTACTAATTTATTTTTTTTGGTTACCACGTTAGCAATCAATTTTATTTTAACCAGTGGCAATAAACAATCAAAAGAATTTGTATTTAAAACACTTGCGCTAAGCATGGCACGCTTATTACTTTGTATGGTAACTGTTTTTGTTTATTCATTAATAAATAAGCAAGGCGCTTTAGCATTTACTTGTCATTTTATGATACAATATGTTGTTTTTACTGTTTTTGAAATGGTATATTTACTTAAATACATTAAACAAACCGATTAAATACCACTAATTACCAAACAACATTTTTAAATTAAAACAAAGCCTTAAAGTTTTACCTTCAACAAACGAAAATAAATTTGTACAATCACTCATTAAAAACAAAAACAATGATTAAACAAACATTAATATCAGCATTAACAATTTGTGTAGTAGGCTACAGTAGTGCGCAAAATTTAACTAACATGAAAGGTAGCGACTACAAATTTACAGTAGTTAAAAACTTAGATGCATCGGCTGTTCAAAACCAAAATCAAACTGGTACTTGTTGGTCGTTTTCATCATTATCGTTTTTTGAAAGTGAACTTATGCGAATGGGTAAAGGCAAAGATTTTAATTTATCAGAAATGTTTGTAGCCCGTAAAGCTTATCCATTAAAAGCCGATAATTATTTGCGTATGCATGGTCGAGCAAATATGAGCGAAGGCGGTGGTTTTTGCGATGTTGTAAATGTAATGCGTAAATACGGTATGGTGCCCGAAGAAGCATATACTGGTAAAAAACATGCAACAGATCAACATAACCACTCCGTACTAGAATCGACCTTAAAGGGCATTATGGCAGCAAGTGCAAGCGATAACGTACAAAAAGTGGATTTTGAAGCAGTTCATAAATCGGTTGAAGGTGTGTGTGATGCTTATTTAGGAACAGTACCCGAAAAATTTAATTATAAAGGAAAAGAGTACACACCAAAAACATACGCCGAAGCAACAGGTTTAATCGCTGATGATTATGTGTTTTTAACATCGTTTACACACCACCCTTATTACAGTAAATTTGTGTTAGAAGTACCAGATAATTGGAACTGGGAACAAGTGTACAATTTACCATTAAACGAATTTCAGGAAGTAATGCAAAGTGCAATTAACACTGGCTTTACATTTGCTTGGGCTGCTGATGTTAGCGAAAAAGGATTTCGATTTAAAGATGGAATAGCAGTAGTGCCAGAAGCATCAATTAACGATATGACTGATGACGAAAAAATAGCTTTGAGTAAACAACCACACACCCAATTAAAAATTACACCCGAAAACAGGCAACTAGCCTTTAATAACTTTGAAACACAAGATGACCACGGAATGCACGTTGTAGGGCTTGTTAAAGACCAAAACAATACGCCGTTTTATGTTGTAAAAAACTCGTGGGGTAAAGATAGAAATGAATGCGATGGCTATTTTTATGCGTCAGAAGCTTATGTGCTATATAAAACTACAAGCATAATGATTCACAAAAAAGCTATACCTGCTGCTATTGCAAAAAAATTAGGCATTAATTAATTGCTAAACCGTTCATCAAATAATATTAATTATTATTCGATGAACGGATGTAAATAAAATAGTAATAAAGTTAATTTTGAGAATTAATTAAACTTAAAATGAAACTTGTTAATTTAATAGAAATTGGAGTAAAGCCCGATTTAGAGTTTTATCAAAAACGCGAAACTCGCATCGTAAACTTATTTTCGCTAATAACATTAGTGGGTTTACTTGTTGGGGTTTCAACTATTTTGTTTATCAGTGGCGATTATGTGTTTTCAATTGTATTGTTCTCAACACTATCTTCTATTTCTATTTTACTGTTAAATTATAAAGCGCGCTACGAACTTGCGTCTAAAACATTTGTAGTAACTATTAGTATAACAATGTTTGTACTTAACCAATCGTATAACCAAAGCGTTGGTAATAATTTATATTATTTTCCAATTATTTTTTGTGTTGCATTGTTGCATAATCCATCAAAATCTAACTACCGAACTGCTTTATTTTTTTTAATTATATTAATAAGCTTTATATGCTCAATAACCTTAAGTATTCCTTATCTTAAAAACACAACTATTACAAATGCCGATAACGAAGCCTTGTTAAAATACAATGGTATATTGGCTTTTGCAGTTACATTAATTTTAGTTTATATGCTTGTTAAATTAATAAATAACCAAAACAACGATACACTCGAATTATTAAAAAAGCAAAAAGAATCGCAACGTATTATTGCCGAATCGTTAAAAGAAAAAGTAACGCTTTTAGCAGAAATACAACACCGTGTAAAAAATAATTTGGCAATTATTGTTGGCCTATTAAATTTACAAACCGAAAAAGCACCTTGCGAAGTATCTAAAAATTTGATGATAGATTCGAGAAACCGAGTAATGAGCATGGCAATGGTACACCAACGTTTATATAAAAGAAACGACATCTCTAAAATTGATATTAAGCAATACTTATCTGATTTAGTTAACGAATTAGTTTCGAGTTTTCCGCAAAAACACCCAATACAAATTAATGAGCAAATGGATACCATTGAGTTGGAACTAACAAAAGCATTACCAGCAGGTTTAATAGTTAACGAAATAATTACTAATATTTTAAAGCATGCATTTACTGATGATAATTTATCGCCAATAATTACATTAAAAATTCGCAAAATATTTGATAAAATTCAAATTGTAGTATCTGATAATGGCGTTGGTATTGGTGAGTTTGGCGATAGAAAAGAATCATCGTTAGGAATTTCGTTGATAGAATCGTTAGCCGACCAAATTGATGCAAACGTTACGTTTAAAAACAATAATGGCACAAGCGTTAATTTAATTTTACCAATTTAAGCCGCATTAACTAACTAATGTTTAGTTTGTGGTCAAAAATTGCACTTTAATTAATTTAATTTTTGCAACCATCAAAAAAAATAATTTTAAAAAGTTACAATCGGCGTCACCACAAATCACAGCCTCAAACCGTTTAAATAGTTTGTTGGTTTAATAGATAAAATAATTGCACTTTTACATATTAAAAAAAATAAAATGACTATAAAATCAACATTTCTTTTTGTTTCAATAATTGCAATTTCGTTTGCTTGCTCAACTACAAAAAAAAAACCAACAGCACCAATTACAATGCTTACCGAACCAGCTATTGATTTGGATACTGTAAACGTGAGGGCAGATGAACCAAGTGTGCTAAAAAAATACCAAGCCACCGAAACTAAAACAAATGACATTGTACACACAAAACTTTGGGTAAATTTTGATTGGAAAAAATCGCAATTAAATGGTAAAGCCGAACTATTAATAAAACCATATTTTTATTCAACCAACACATTGCATTTAAATGCGCGTGGTATGGATATTAAATCGGTAACCTTATCAGAAATTATAAAAACACAAGGCAGCAAAAATGTTAATGGACACAAAACATCATTTGAAACCGAAAACACAACAGCTCCACAAAACGCAATTTACAATTACAAAAACGACTCGATAACTATTAGTTTGGGCCGCACATTTTTAAATACCGAAAAATACATTGTAACAATTGAATACGTAGCAAAACCTAACGAATTAAAAAATGGGGGTAGTGCAGTAATTACTGATGATAAGGGCTTGTATTTTATTAACCCAACAGGAACCGACCCTGATAAAATGCCGCAAATATGGACACAAGGCGAAACACAATCGAACTCGGCATGGTTTCCAACAATTGATAACCCAACCGAAAAAATGACAAACGAAATTTATATGACGGTTGATGATAAATACACAACCCTATCTAACGGTTTACTTGTTGATGCTAAAAAAAATACAGATGGAACAAGAACCGACCATTGGTTAATGGATTTGCCACACGCACCCTATTTAGTGATGATGGGAGTTGGTGAGTTTAAAAAAGTAATTGACGAGCCATGGCACGGAAAAGAAATAAGTTATTATGTTGAAAAAGAATACGAGCCACACGCCAAAGCAATTTTCGGAAAAACAAAAAAAATGATCGAATTTTTCTCGAACAAACTAGGGGTTGACTATCCTTGGCAAAAATATTCGCAAATAGTAGCCCGCGATTATGTGAGTGGCGCCATGGAAAACACGAGCGCAACTTTGCACGGCGATTTTGTTTGTTACCAAACAACTCGTGAAATTATTGATGGTGCAAAAGGCGAAGAAACCATTGCACACGAATTATTTCATCAATGGTTTGGAGATTTAGCAAGCTGCGAAAGTTGGAGTAACCTAACGCTAAACGAATCGTTTGCAAACTATAGCGAATATTTGTGGGATGAATTTGATTTAGGACGAGATGCTGCCGATGACCATAACGAAGACGATAAAAACGGATACTTTGCCGCATCAAACCAAAAACAAGTTGATTTAGTGCGCTTTAATTACGAACAACGCGAAGATATGTTTGATGCCTTTAGTTACAACAAAGGTGGGCGCATTTTGCACATGTTACGTAAATACGTTGGCGACGATGCCTTTTTTGCATCACTAAAATTATATTTAGAAACCCATAAATTTAAAACAGCCGAAGCGCACGAATTACGTTTGGCTTTTGAAGAAATTACAGGGCAAGATTTAAACTGGTTTTTTAACCAATGGTATTTTGCAAAAGGCCACCCAGAGATAGAAGTTAAAAAAACTTACGATGTAACTACCAAAAAACTTACGTTAGAGGTAATTCAAAAACAAGATTTTAAAACAATGCCTTTATATAAATTACCTGTTGATGTTGATATTTATGTTGGAGAAAAAAAAGAACGTACACGAATATGGATAAATAATGTGAATACAAAAATTAGTTTTGATGTAGCCACAAACCCCGATTTAGTAAACTTTGATGCCGAACGCCAATTACTTGCAAAAATAGATTACACTAAAACAAAAGAAGAGTATTTGTTTGAATACAAAAACGCACCGTTGTGGGGCGATAGACACGAGGCAATTGAATTTTTTAAAAAAAATATAAAAGATGCCGAAGTGTATGAACTAGTTAAAACCATTGCCGTTAAAGATGCGTGGAAAGAATTTAGAAAAGATGCTATGGCAATGTTAACTGATGTAGCTAAAGAAAAAGAAGTTGAGGTAAAACCATTATTAATATCTGTATATAAAACCGATGTAAATACGCGAGTAAGAGCCAGCGCATTAGCCAACTTAGCAGCAAATTATAAAGGCGATGATTTAAATGCTTTATACGAAAGCGCACTAAGCGAGCAAAGTTATGCCATTGTTGCCGAAGGCTTTGATGCGATTGCAAAACAAAACCCCGAGTTAGCAATGAAAAAAGCCGTAGCATTAGAAAACGAACCATCAAAAGATATTATTTATTCGATAGCCGATTTGTATGCGAAAAACGGAACAGATGAAAATCATAATTATTTTAAAAAAGTAAAAAAACAATTTAATGGATTTGAAATGTTGGCTTATGGCAACATTTATGGTAAATTTTTAAAACGTTGTACTAAGCCCGAAACGGTTATTGATGGGGCAAATCAAATTGTAAAAATTGCACAAAGCGATAGCAAATACGTTAAGTATGCGGCTCAAAAAGTGATGAACGATAACTTAGTTAAAGTTTGGCAAGATAAAGAAGATAAGTTAACGGCAAAAATAGAACGCACTAAAAAAGATACTTCGGCAAATGCTGCAACTGATTTAGTAACTTTAACAAACGATTTAAAAATGGTTAGCGATACAAAAAAACAATTGGTAGAATTATATAACTCTATAAAAAAATAAAAGCAACGAGTAAATAATGAGTTGTTATTTAAATTAATAAGATAAAATAACAACTCTTAGTTTATAAATTAACATGGCAATAAAATTATTGTTAAGCTAGAGTTACTCAAACAATCATTAGTTTTTTGCCCACACGTTTGTGCCTTCGGTACAGTTTTTACAAATATCAATTTCTTGTCGCGATTTTAAAACTGATTTTCTAAACAATTGATAACGTGCCGATTCCCATAACTCGTTAAATGTTTGTAATTTTAAATTACCTAATTGATGCTTTGCATCTTTATCAAAACAACACGGCACCACAATACCATCCCAGGTAATAACACAACTACTCCACATACGCCAACATTGGTTAAGTAATTTGTTTTTAATACGGTAAGTGCCATCATTATTTTTTATATACCTACTATATTTTATATTATCAGGTATTAATGCGTTTCCGTTTTCAAAATCATATACTTGTGCCGTTTTAAAAACCACCTCATTAACTCCTAATTGTTTAGCTAACTCTTTCACATCATTTAATTGATGTTCGTTTGGTTTTACAACTAAAAACTGAAACACAACATGTGGCGTACTACTTTTTAATTGTTTTTTAGCGGATATAATATTTTTTGCGCCCTCAATTACTTTTTGTAAATCACCTCCTATTCTGTATTGTTCATAGGTTTGTTGCGTAGCGCCATCTATTGATATGATGAGTCTTGCTAAACCACTTTTAACAGTATTAATCGCTTGCTGGGGCGTTAAATAATGAGCGTTGGTTGATGTTGATGTAACTATTTTTTTAGCTGAGGCATATTTTACCATGTCTAAAAAATGAGGGTTTAAATAAGGTTCGCCCTGAAAATAAAACGTTAAATAAATTAATTCTTTATATAACTCATCAATAGTTTGTTTAAAAAATGCCGGCTCCAACATTCCTATTGGACGGGTAAATTGGCGTAAACCACTTGGGCATTCGGGGCAACGCAAATTACAACTTGTAGTAGGTTCAATAGCTAGGCTAATTGGTTTTCCAAAATGATGGCTTGTTAAGTTGTTTTTAGATAAGTGGTAACTCATCCAAACTTTAAAAAAATTAAAAATTTTTTTAACTGATAAATTTTTAATTAATAGTATGTTGTTTTTTAATGGCACTTAACGTAAAGATAACTAATTTACATTGGCAAATTTTGCTAAATTTAAACTGTTTTTTTAATTAAATTATAATGACTACATTTTTAAATACACTACAATTTGCACAGCAAATAGATTCTCAAGATAATTTAAAATCGTACCGACATAAATTTCATATTCCGCAACACAATGGTAGTGATATGGTTTATTTTACTGGTAACTCATTAGGCTTGCAGCCAAAAACCACTAAAGATTATATACAGCAAGAATTAAATGATTGGGCTACCTATGGTGTTGAAGGTCATTTTTTAGCAAAAAACCCATGGCTAAGCTATCACGAATTGTTAACTGATAAAACAGCTAAAATAGTAGGTGCTTTACCAAGTGAGGTTGTAATGATGAACCAACTAACCGTAAATCTACATTTGTTAATGGTGTCGTTTTACCAACCAACTAAACAACGGTATAAAATTTTATGCGAAGCAAAAGCATTTCCAAGCGATCAATACGCTTTGCAATCACAAATAAAATTTCACGGTTATAATGTTGATGAAGCACTAATAGAAATTGCGCCACGAGAAGGCGAATATGAAGTGCGCCACCAAGATATTTACAAAGCCATAGAAGATAATAAAGACACGCTGGCACTGATAATGATTGGAGGTGTTAATTACTTTAGCGGGCAAGTGTTTGATATGAAAGCAATTGTTGAAGCTGGACATAAAGTAGGTGCTATTGTTGGTTTTGATTTGGCACATGGCGCAGGTAATTTACACTTGGAGTTACATAATTGGAATGTAGATTTTGCAGCATGGTGCTCATACAAATACTTAAATGCAGGCCCTGGTAGTGTTGCAGGGGCATTTGTACATCAAACACATCATAAAAAAACTAACATGCCTTTGTTTGCTGGTTGGTGGGGTCACGATAAAGAAACGCGTTTTAAGATGGACAAAGAATTTAAACCTATTGAAACCGTTGAACGTTGGCAATTAAGCAATGCGCCAATACTATCAATGGCAGCCTATAAGGCATCGTTAGATATGTTTGATGAAGTTGGAATGAAAGCACTAAACGAAAAAACAAAACTACTAACCGCTTATTTAGAATTTATTGTTGAAGAAATTAATAAGCAAAAAAACAATTGCTTACAAATTATTACACCTAAACAAAACAGGGGCTGTCAAATTAGTATTGTGGCGCACGGACAAGGAAAAGCATTATACAACAAGTTAATTGAAAACGGAGTAATACCCGATTGGAGAGAGCCAAACGTAATTCGCTGTGCACCTGTGCCAATGTATAATTCGTTTGAAGATATTTACAGATTTGGAGAAATATTAAATAGATTATTGTAAATCTATGAAACACCAATAAAATCAAGTAAACTAAAAATAATTTTAAAAATAGTTGTTTCAATTAACTTTTTTAATTTATATTTGTCTCAACGAAATGAAAAATTTTAATCAAATACATCATCATCATTTTTATACTACACAGGTAAGTGTGGGTGCTGATGCTATTTTGTAATTTATATAAATACTATCATTATCTAAAGGCTTACCAATCGGTAAGCCTTTTTTTATTTTCAAAAATTCAACATAAAAACAAAAACAAAAACAAATGCAAAACAAATTAAAAATAGCCATTCAAAAATCAGGTCGCCTAAGCGAAAACTCTCTCAAACTTTTAAAAGAATGCGGCATCGATATTGATAACGGCTTAAATAAATTAAAAGCAGAAGCTTCCAATTTCCCTATCGAAGTTTTCTTTTTAAGAGATGATGATATTCCGCAATATGTTGCAGATGGCGTTGCTGATATTGGTATTGTTGGAGAAAATGTTTTGTTAGAAAAAAACAAAAGTTTGAAAATTGTCGAAAAATTAGGATTTGGCAAATGCCGTTTATCTCTTGCAATACCAAAAGAACAAAATTATAAATCTATAAAAGATTTGAATGGAAAACGTATAGCTACTACCTATTCTACTATTTTATCAAAATATTTAAAATCTCAAAACATAAAAGCAGAAATTCACGAAATTAGTGGCTCCGTAGAAATAGCCCCAAGCATTGGTCTGGCAGATGCTATTTGTGATTTAGTGAGTTCGGGAAGTACTTTGTTTACTAATGGTTTAAAAGAAGTAGAAGTTGTTTTAAAATCGGAAGCAGTTATAA
>JAYSUQ010000280.1:0-7905 GCA_043718985.1 Bacteroidota bacterium
ACTAGCGCCATAGGAAGTTGGAGTGTTGTTGGCGGAGCATTAGTACAAAGCGACGAAACAAATGCAAACACAAACATTTATGCAAGCGTTACGCAAAATTTATCTAATGTTTATTTATACCATTTTAAAGCTACCATTACGGGCACAAATACTAACAAACGTGCCGGTATTTATATTGCTGCCGATGCGCCATCGCAAACACAACGTGGTAATAGTTATATGATTTGGCTAAGGCCTGATCAAAACAGTATTGAGTTTTATAAATCGGTTGCAAATAATATTGGCGTGCCAACTTACTCAACCGCCTACACTTTTAGCGTAGGCACTACCTACGATTATAAAATTGCTTACGATAGAATTTTAGGAACTATTAAACTTTGGATAAATAATGTGTATGTAGATAGTTGGACAGATACCACGCCACACGCCACAGGAACAGCTATAAGTTTTAGGAGCGGAAATAGTAATTTTAAAATAGATGATTTAAGAGTGTTTCGCTCAAGGGCAGCTTCAACTACTATTTTAGTTGGCTCAGCAAACACAAACGACTTACGAAAAGAAAATATTTCGCCAAATATATATGGTGGAAAAATAAATAGCATTACAAAAGATAACGCAAATAACCTTTCTGCAATTAGTAATCAATACATTGATATTGATTGGACAAAACCAACCCCATCATCACAAATAAAAGAAGGCACTACTACAGATATTGATACCACGTATGTTGGCACACAGCTTAGTTTAAATTACACTTCGGCTAAGGATACAAACTCGGGTATTACAACTTATTATTATGCAATAGGCACAACTAGTGGTGCAAAAAACACAGTTGGATGGACCGCTAACGCTTTGGCACTAGCGGTTACAAAAACTGGACTTTCTTTATCTACTAATCAAAAATATTATGTGATGACAAAAGCCTTAAACGGAGCAGGTTTAATGAGTGATAGTATTGTAAGCGATGGTGTATTGTATTTACTGCCAACAACTATAAATGAGTTTGATGCCATTAATAATTTAACAGTTTACCCAAACCCTACAACCGATAAAGCAACTATTGAAATTATAACCGATAAACAAAACATAATTAACTATACGTTAGTTGATGTGCAAGGGAAAATGATTGAGCAAAAACAAATTACAGTTACACAAGGCTCAACTACCTTGCAAATAGATGCTAAAAAACTGCAATTAAGTAAAGGTATTTACTACGCCTCATTTAAAGAAGGTGAAAAACAATTAATTAAAAAAATTGTTATTGAGTAAATTTGCCATCAATTTTAATCATAGCCGATCATCGCTTAAATCGTTCGCCCAGCCAACGCTACAGATTTGAGCAATACTTAAGTTTTTTTAAAGCAAATGGTTTTAGTTGGCAGTTATCCGAAATTATAACTCAAAAAGATGATGCTGTATTTTATAATAGAGGTAACTATTTTAAAAAAGCATTTATTATGCTTAAATCTGTTTTTATTAGATTAAAAGATTTGCAACGAGCCAAAAATTTTGACATTATTTTTATTCAACGCGAAGCATTGTTACTAGGTTCATCTTTTTTCGAAAAACAATTTTATAAACGTAGTAAAGTTGTATTTGATTTTGACGATAGCATTTGGTTACTAGACACATCGCCCGAAAATAAAAAATTTGATTTTTTAAAAAATCCTCATAAAACAAAAATAAATATACAACACGCGCATGCAGTAATTGTGGGTAATAATTTTTTAGCTAACTATGCTAAGCAATACAACAATAACGTAACAATTATACCAACCACTATTGATACTGATTTTCATAAGCCAATAAAAACAGAAACAATTTTAAACAAAACTCAAACTAATAAAATTGTAATTGGCTGGAGTGGAAGTATAAGTACCATAAAACATTTTGAAATAGCTATACCTGCTTTAATCGAAGTTCAAAAAAAATATCCAAATAAAATTGAAATTCATGTTATTGGGCAAGGTAATTATTTACACCCCGAAATTAAAACTATATTTAAAAATTGGGCTCCCGATACAGAAACCGAAAACTTAAATTGCTTTGATATTGGCATTATGCCGTTACCAAACGATGAATGGGTAAAAGGCAAGTGCGGCTTAAAAGGCTTGTCTTATATGGCTTGTGGCATTGCTACAATTATGAGTAATGTTGGTGTTAATGCTCAAATTATACAACACGGTGTTAATGGCTTATTGGTTTCAAATCAAAATGAGTGGGTAAATGCATTATCGCTACTAATTGAAAATGCGGAGTTAAGAAACCAATTAGGAGAGGCAGGGGAAATTACTGTGGTTGAAAAATACTCGGTTAGTGCTAATAAACAAACCTATTTGCACGTATTAAATTCACTGATAAAAGATTAAATTCACATTCTTTAAAAAAATCATAAATAGTAAACAAAAATGAAAAACACAACCCTATCTCAAAAACATATTTCTTTAGGTGCTAAAATGGTGCCCTTTGCTGGTTACAATATGCCTGTATCATACACAGGTTTAAATGATGAGCATGCTACGGTACGTAACAATGTTGGTGTGTTTGATGTGAGTCACATGGGTGAGTTTATTTTAAAAGGTGATCATGCACTTAAGTTAATACAAAAAGTAACAAGCAATGATGCATCTGTTTTAACAAGTGGTAAAGCCCAATACTCGTGTTTACCAAATAACGAAGGTGGTATTGTTGATGATTTAATAGTGTATTGCATTAACGAAAAATCGTATATGTTAGTAGTTAACGCATCAAACATTGCAAAAGATTGGAATTGGATAAAACAAAATGATATTTGGAATGTTGAAATGCACGATGTATCCGAAAAAACATCGTTGCTTGCCATACAAGGGCCCAACGCAATACACACATTGCAACAGTTAACTGATGTGGTTTTAGAAGATATACCTTATTACTCGTTTGTTAAAGGCAAGTTTAATGGTATTGATAACGTAGTAATTAGTAACACTGGATATACTGGCGCAGGTGGTTTTGAAATTTATTTTGAAAACGAACATGCAATAACAATTTGGGATGCAATTTTTGAAGCTGGAAAACAATATGGCATTAAGCCAATTGGCTTAGGTGCTCGTGATACATTGCGTTTAGAAATGGGCTTTTGTTTATACGGTAACGATATAAACGACACCACATCGCCACTTGAAGCTGGTTTAGGTTGGATTACAAAATTTACTAAAGAGTTTAATAACAGCGAAGCTTTACAAAAACAAAAAACTGAGGGCGTATCAAAAAAATTAATTGGTTTTGAAATGATTGATAGGGGTATACCACGCCACGACTATGTAATTGCTGATGTGGCAGGAAACACTATCGGAGTTGTAACATCGGGTACACAATCGCCAACGCTAAACAAAGCCATTGGTATGGGATATGTAACAAAAGATTTTGCAAAAGCAGATACCGAAATTTATATTATGATTAGAGATAAAGCCATAAAAGCTAAAGTTTGTAAAACACCATTTTTAAAGAAATAAAATTTGCGAATTTTGATTAAGATTATACTTTATTAAACACCCGCAATTAAACATTAAAAAAAAGTTAAATGAGCATTGAAGTTTGTTATACTCCACAAGGATATCCATTGTTTCATAAGAATGATGCTATAGTTGTAGTAATTGATATATTTAGAGCCACATCGGCAATGGTTACAGCATTTTATAATGGCGTTTCTAAAATGATACCCGTAGCAACTGTTGAAGAGGCACGCGAATATCAAAAAAATGGTTTTATGGCTGCTGCCGAACGTGATGGCGAAATAATTGAAGGCTTTGATTTAGGTAACAGCCCGTTTGGTTATATGAATAATAAAGTAAAGGGTAAAACCATTGCTATATCAACAACAAATGGCACGCAAGCAATTGAGGCGAGCCGTAAAGCACATAAAATTGTAGTGGGTAGTTTTTTAAATATAGATGTGCTGTGCGAGTTTTTAGCCGAGCAACAAAAAGATGTGGTTTTATTATGCGCAGGCTGGAAAAATAAATTTAATTTAGAAGATACTATTTTTGCTGGCGCTGTAGTTCAAAAACTTGCAATCAGTTTAAATGTTGCCATAACTTGCGATTCAGCCTTAGCTGCCCAGCATTTATATAACCTAGCTAATACCGATTTGTATGATTTTTTAAGTAAATCATCTCACCGCAATAGATTAGCAAAATTAGATTTAGAGCGCGATATAAAATATTGCTTAACCCCAAATTTATGCCCAGTAATACCAATTATGGAAGGCAAGTATTTAGTAAAACTTTAGTTTACTGAAATAAATTTTAAATTATTTATGTAAATGAAAAACACACAAACTATTAGTAACCGTTGCTCTGTTTTAATAAAAGATAACGTATTTAGTTTAGTAATTTTACCAAACAGCGATGCAAAAAAAATTAATTGGTTGCTTTTGTGGTTAATAGCCTGGAGCGTTAGTGGTGTAATTATTTTAGTTAATTATTTTACACTAACTAACCAAAATGAAAAACTGATGATTATTGTTTGGTTAGCTTTTTGGGTTTATTTTGAATATAAAATTGCACGAGTTTTAATTTGGAAAAAATTTGGAAAAGAAAAATTGTGGATAAAAAATGGGTTAATACATTATCAGCAATCTATCGTTAACAAAGGAAAAATAAAATTAGTAGATGTTAATTTAGTTACCGAGTTTAAATTAATAGAGATTGAAGAACAAAACTTTGCTGATATGTTTAGCCAAACCTTTTGGGTAAAAGGTGGCGAGCGTGTTGAGTTTAATAGCCAAGCAAAAACCATACGATTTGCAATGCAGTTAACAACCGCTGAAGCAAATAAAATTATTACTATAATTAATGATTTTTTATCAAATACGATTCGATAAAAACAGTGATAAATACTTTAATCTAACGCCTCATCATAAATTTAAAGATTAAATTAATATTAACTTAAATTTATTTAGCACTACAACACCAAATAAAATCAGTTACCTCAAATTAAATTAATCTGATAAAAAGCTATTTAGCAGTATTTTAATATTAGACGCATAATAGATAGGTTTAACTATTTTTGAGACAAATAAAAAATAACATGAAAAAAATTACACTTGGCATTATTACTTTGCTGCTATTTAGTATTAATCTTTGGTCTCAGCAAGACAGTTTATTTCAAAAAGCAAATATTTCTCCTGATGGCTTATTGGATGTCCTGTTTGACCAATATGGTAATAAGTATTTTTTAGATGATATACATATTGGAAAGTCTCAATCTAATTCACAAGGGGGGCAAAAAACATCCTCTTTACTTTGTACCTCAGGGTATTTTAATTTATATTTTGAAACTGGTTGCGGCATGGACGGAAACACAACATCCGAAATAGATAGACGTAATGTTATTTGTCAAATTTTTTCGGATATATCTGCTTTTATTAATTCTCCTTTATCCAATTTTGGAAATACAAATCGAGTAAATATTTGGGTTCGAGATATAAATCAAATTGTTTCTGGCTCATCAACAAGTGGTATTTTAGGTTTGGCTACAGCATTTTATAATGTGCCACAAAATAACACAGTTGGTTTTGGCGGAATTGCAGATAATGAAATTTGGAAAACAATTCATTCAGGTACAAATTCTTATTTAAATGTTGCTTCTCCATTATCAACACAAGGAGGTGCAAACTCTTCTGGTGGTACATTTTATCACGGTATGATGTCGTTTAATTTTAATAATAGTGGTATTAATTGGAATACAAATTTAGCATTAGCATCTTCTCCTTCTAATTTATATGATCTTTATTCGGTTGCTTTACATGAAGTTACTCATGCCTTGGGTTTTGCATCGCTCATCAACTTTAATGGGCAGTCAAAATTTGGAACTGGCTTTAATTACTATTCTCGTTATGATTTATTTTTAAAAAATAATAATAGCGCTTTAAATTTAATTACTAATTCAGGCGCATGTTCATTATACAATTACCAATTTAATTCGGCTTTAACTACAGCAGCAGTAGCACCTGGAGGATGTGTTAGCTCTTCGTCTTCTGATAACACTATTTGTGGCTCTGCAGCTACTTATGTTGGGTCAACAATTGTTCCTTTATATACTCCAAATTGTTTCGAAGCACCTAGTAGCTTAAGTCATTTTGAGGATCAGTGTTACCCAACCCCAGGTGCGCCTTATGGCAATAATTTATATTTCACAATGAGTAATGCAAATGGTACGGGTTCCGCATTTACAAAACGTCATTTATCCTCCGAAGAACGTTTAGTTTTATGTGATTTAGGATATAATACAAATTCAACATTTGGTTCAGCTGGTAACAACAATTCATTTAATTACAATGCCGGTACATGTTTAGGAATTAATGCAGCTGGCATAAACGATGGTATTTCTAATACAGGATCATATCTTTATTCGGGTAATGCTGGTTCAAGTATAATTATACCTGGTTCTATTTTAGTAAATGATTATAACGCTACAACTTTCGAGTGCTTAACCGATGTTTATGATCCGTTAGCAAATATTTCTTCAACCTCAGGTAACAATGTTGCTGCAATTTTATTTTCAAGTAATGTTATCGGCGCTCATTTATTACGTTATATCCCAGTATCATCAACTGGCAAAAGAGGGAATATTACATACATATATGTATATGTTTTAAATGCTAATTGTACGCCATCTGCATGCAGCATGTTAAATAATGGAGGTTTTGAAAACGGGCTAAATTGTGGTGCTTTAAACAGTGGAGTTAATTGCCAGGGAAGCCCTGTGCCAAGTATTGATTGTTGGAATACCTTAAGTGGTACGCCTGATTATTTTGTTAGAAATTGTGTTAACATAAATTGTGGTGGGTCTGGAATGACTGTTCCAACAACCTTATGTAGCCCAACCTCAGACACATGGAATAGTAACATCGTAACTAATGATAGAATGATTGTAATTGGCTCCTTAAATAATTGGCTACCTACTACTACATTAAATGAAGCTATACAAGGAACACTGTCTACCCCATTAACTCCTGGTGCCTCATACACATTAAAATTTACTGCTCGCGTAGCAAACAATTATTATTTCGGTAATAATTTACCAGGTGTGCTTGATATAGGTGGTAGCTCTTCTATGTTAGCACCTATCGGTTACTTTTATAACTCATTACCTGCTCCATTAACTCCATTTGCCCAAATTCAAGTTCCAAATAACAATGCGTGGAATCAATTTTCAGTTGTAATTGTAAATAACTCTTTATCTAATGTTAATTTTCTTTCAATAATTAACGCGGGCTATCTTAATGGAAATCCTGCAAGTTCAGGAAATGCGATTTTCCTTGATGATATATCAATCTCGCCTCAAAATCAATCCGTATCTCTAAATTTACCACCAATTACATGTTTAAACCAGCCTATTGCTGATTTGAGTATCTATTTAACCCCACCTGTTAATGGTGTTTTTTCGGGACCAGGCGTTACTAATAATGCCGGCGTTTTTTCGTTTAATCCTACTACAGCAGGTTTAGGTAATCACGTAATTAATTTTGCATATACAAATAACATTGGTTGCTTTATAAATATAGGTAGCAATATCACAGTAGTTAATGCCAACATTAACATTACTGCTTCTGCAAACCCTAATACAATTTGTTTAGGTCAATCAGCTACATTAAATGTAGCTGGTGGTGTAACCTATAATTGGCAACCAATAAACATTAGTGGTAATAATATTTCTGTTACTCCAAATGCAAATACAACTTATGCTGTAACTGGTACTGATGCAAACGGCTGTCAAGCTACTGCTAATGTTTTGGTTACGGTAACAAACTGTACTAATCCATGTAATGATTGCCCTAACATAGCTTACCCAAGCCAACAAAATGTTTCTACAAACCTTGAAATTAATAAAGTATATTGCTTAGATCATGATATTACAATTAAT
>JAYSUQ010000029.1:0-19736 GCA_043718985.1 Bacteroidota bacterium
CGTTGAAACTTGGATTAAACCAGTTAATGGGTTTACAACTTCAGTAATTGCAGGTATGTTTAATGGTGGTGTTACAGCATCATGGGCTTTGTTTTTAAATGCAAATGGTTCATTAACATCTTATCGTAATGTAGGCCCTTTTAGTTTGGTTACACCTACAAATTTAATACTTCCAAATGTATGGAGTCATATAGCAACTACATATGATGGTAACACTTTAGCTATTTATATTAATGGGCAATTAGCTGCTTCTGTAGCTTTTACTAGCGGTCAACCAGGAACTACTGCTCCATTATTAATTGGTTCTCGACTTAATGCTGGTAATCCCGAATTATTTTTTGGAGGAGATATGGATGAATTTCGTATTTGGGATGTAGCTCGTTCTCAATGTAATATTAATTCATATAAAGATTGTGAAATTGCAACAACTGCTTCTGGCCTAATTGCTAACTATCATTTTAATCAAGGTGTTGCTGCGGCTTCAAACACAGGCCTAACAAGCTTAACAGATGCAACTACAAATGCTTTTACAGGCACATTAACAAATTTTACTTTATCAGGCGCTTCTTCAAATTGGGTTGCACCAGGTGGGGTTGTTTCAGGAAACACTGTAACATTAGTTCCTTCATCTACTACAATTACAGCTAATGGCCCTACACTAATATGTCCTTCAACGTCGGTTCAATTATCAGCAGGTGGTAATCCTAGTTCATTAAATTTTGATGGATCGAATGATTATGTTTCTTTTCCTCATAACGCAGGTCAAACTCCTACTAACGAAATTACCATTGAAGCTTGGATCAAGCCACGTACTGTATTTGCAAACACATCTAATATTATTATGAAAGGTAATTATGGTTACGGTTTATCAATTGGTAACGATGGTTGCACTGGTGGTAATAAAATAAATTATTGGACAAGTGCAGGTTGCTTTACAGCATTAACCTCTACTGGTACAATTACATTAAACCAATGGAATCACGTTGCTGTTGTTGTAAAAACTACGCCAACTCAAAGTTTAGAATTTTTTATTAACGGCGTATCTGCTGGTACTTTTACTACAGGTGTTAATATAAATAACGGCGGCAATGCAGCTTTAATTTTAGGAACACAAGGAACAGGTTGTGGTTGTAATTATTTTGATGGTTTTATGGATGAAATTAAAATATGGGATATAGCTCGCACACAATCACAAATTGTTGCTGGTATGAATAGTTCAACTCCTGCTAATTCTCCAAATTTACAATTTTATGTAACTGCCGATAATGCATCAGGAACTGCAGTTAATGATTTATCAGCAAATGCAGCAAACGGTACATTATTGAATGGTACAACATGGGAAGTACCTTCTTCATCACCAGTATCTGCTGGTAATAGTTATGTATGGTCAAGTGGCGCTACTACAAATACCATTAATGTTAATGTAACCAGTTTAAATACGGTTACTGTAACAAATTCATTTGGATGTATAAGTATGGCTAGCCAATCGGTTACAGTTAGCGCTTATGGCGTACCTACTGTAAGTATTATGGAAAGTGCTGGTAATACAAATATAGCAGTTGGTGGTACCGCTACTGCTAGTAGTTTTTATAGCGGTAATCCAGCTGCTGATGCATTTGATGGAGATATTGTAACAACTGGCTGGGGTAGTACAAGTGGTGGAGTTCCTGCTTGGTTGGAGTATGATTTTGGAACAGGCAATGCAAAAACTTTAGTTAAGTATGCTTTTTATTGTGCATCAACCATGCAAGGTGGTTGGGGCAGTGCATCTTATAATCCAGCAGCATGGACATTTGAAGGCTTTAACGGAACTACGTGGGTTGTTTTAGATACAAGAACTGATAATACACCAACACAAAACATTTGGAATACGTTTACGTTCTCAAATGCAATTTCATTTCAAAAATATAGAATAAACATAAGCTTAAGTGGAAGTAGTTATACAATGATTACTGAGTTAAGATTGTATGAAGCTTCTGGGGTTTGTAACAATAAAGTTTTTAGTTCATCTATTAACACTTTTGCAACACCTGCAACTTACCAATGGCAAGTTAATGGCAATAATGTTGGTGGCAATACAGCTAGCCTATCATTACCATACTTTTTTATAAACGATATTGTTACTTGTAATTTGACGACTACTAATACTTGCGTATCAAATACAGTTGCCGCATCTAATCAAGTAGTTTTAACAACTGGAGCAGTTTTAAATACGTTAAGTCCTACAATTTGTTCAGGCGAAACATATATAGCGGGTACAAGTACATTTAGTACTTCTGGAACACATACGGCTTTGGCTGTTGCTGCATCTGGTTGCGATAGTATTATTATAGTTAACTTAACTGTTGCCTTATGCACAGGTATCAATACATTAAATAGTATTAACGAATTGGTAAAAGTTTATCCAAATCCAAATAACGGTTTATTTATAATTGATTTAACAACAACATCGCACGTAACTATTACAAATACTATTGGGCAAGTGTTATTAACTGAAACAATGTTGTCGGGTAAACATAATGTTGATATTCTTAATCTATCAACAGGTGTTTACTTTGTAAAAGTTATTGAAAACAATAAGCAACAAATGATTAAAATTATAAAGCACTAATTATTGTGTAATTACAATTTAAATTTTACATCTAAAATAATTTAAGATAAATAAAACAAACCCCTCACTAATTTAATTAGTGAGGGGTTTCAATTTTAAAAATACGCTCTAATTTGTGCGCCGCCAATGTTAACGTTTTTGGTGTTAGGCGATTTTCGGCCATCATAATTAATACTAATTTGCAAATTATTTGTTAAGTTACGTTGATAAGAAATACCCCACGTATAGTTATAGCCTATTTTTAAACCATTTAGCATTTCGTATGCTATTGCAGTGTTTTGTAACGCATTATAGCTAATCGAAATTAAATTTATTTTAGCATTAACACTGCCTTTATCTGCTTGATTATATTTTAATTCAAATCCAAAATCGTTATGCTCAGCCAACTCACTTAATCCATCAAATAATTGATTATGTTTTTTTGTGTATTTATAAATTACACTAACTCTAAAAGATGTGTTGGGTTGAAAATTTAATTTTTCTTCTAAATCATAAAACTCTAAACTGTAATTACGCGTACTAAAAACCGACGAGCTATCTGATTTTTTACCCACGGTGTTGGCACTATTAATACTCCAAGCTTGGCCTAAATTTAAACGCCATTTAACGTCGTGTGTGCTTGTGCGCCTTGTGGTAAAACCATTTGTGAGTAATTGTTTATTTAAATTATTTTGAAACGAATAATCTATACCAAAAATTGGTGCTGTTTGATTGAAAAATAAACTTTGCCTAAACGAATAATTTAATGCCGTTAATAACGAATCGTTTAAACGAATATCAATTGGGTTAAATGTAAAAAGCTTTCCATTATCATTCGATTTTTTATCGACACGGTAAACAGATTGTGTAGCAAAACGCCCTATAAATTTAACCAACTTTGCTACGCTATCTTTTACAAAAACCGATGGGCGCAAGTTAAACGAAAAACTAAACTGATCGTGTAACACTTTAACGTATTGATTAGTTGGTGTGTAAACTCTTATAAATAAAGCCTGATCGGCAAATTGCGAAACTTCAAATTCATTCAATTCTTTTAATCCATTGTCGTTATAGTCTTTCCAAGCATAGTTACCTTGCCCTGCAGGTACTTCTAAGTAATAATATTCTTTTTTGTTTTCGAGTCCATAACCTGTTTCGTAAAACAAACTCGATGTAATAAATCCATTAACAAAACGTGGCGCATATTCAACCCTGCTTAGTAAAGTATTATCGGGTTTAATAGTCATAAAGGCTCTGTTTAAAGTTAACTCACGGTAAGTAAAAAGTACCGAAAATGGATGGTTATATACCGAGTTAATATTTACCATAAAGCCAGTGTTTTTAGCTAATGTTGAATCTTTTAAAACGGTATTATAAGCTTGCTTATCTTGCCTTTGGCGATAAAATAATTTAAATAAATTTCCGGTAGTATCTTTATTAGTGATACTTGTTTCCCAATCCCAAAACTGATAGCTATTTTGTGCTAATTGGTTTGTTACAATTGGTTTAAATTTATTTTGTTCAAATTCATCATTCACATTAAAGCGTAGTCTCCAAAACGCTTGAGATAGCTGTGTTTTATGGCGGTAAAAAACAGTACTAACTATTTTATTATTACTTGTTAAATAGGAATTATTAAATGCAAGGTTTGTGTTTTTTAAATTATAATTACCATTAAATTGATGCTTAAGTCCTTTGTAAAAACTTCCCTCATCAAAAAAACTAAGGCCGTAAATGGCGTTTAATTTAACACCTTTTTTTATGCCTGTTTGCAGCGAGCCAATATGCTGGTCGGTATTTATAATGCCTGCATTTTGTCTGTTCCAATCTCTTTCAAACTCAATAGAGCGGTATCTTTCTAGTGGCGAAAAATAATGCTGCACATATTCGTAATTTAAATTATAAATAACTTCTGTGTGTTGTTTTAAAAGTGTGTCTTTTTTTAAAGTTGCTTTGTTAAGCGATTGTATTTTTAATCCATATCCATCATCATCTTTACCGTCAAAACTACTAAATGTATTTATATCGTTTTTGCTAAAAGCACCTTCAATATCGAGTTGATGATTTTTATTAAACTCGTAATTAGCACCAGTGGTAAATAGCTGCTTTTTTTTTGGAGATATTAGCGGTACTAGTGGTTCGTAATTGCCTTGTAAAACACCTGCAATTGGCGCAAACCATTTATAAACTTTGCCGTTTGCTGTTGTTGATACTTGTTTGTAATAACCTTTATTTTCGCCAACGTAACTAAATTTAACGCGGTACTTTGCGCTATCGGTGTTTGTTGAGTATTCAAAAATAGATTTGTAAATAAAAGGATTTACGACAGTGTCTTTTTTCCAATAAAACACATCGGTAGTATTAAACGTTGCCAATTCGGCACCACTACTAAATGCTTTGCTAATTGTATCGCCTACATTAAACAGCGTTAGTTTTTGCTCATCGGTTAGTGTTTGTTGTAGGGTTTTATTTTTATTATCCTGTTCACCAAAAAAATTAAATCGCATTTTTAATTTATCAGCATCAACCTCTTCGCTAAAAAAATATAATGAGCGAGCGTAATTGCGTTCGGCATACTGAAACTCTGCAATGATGCGTTTATCTTTTGTAATAATTTGTTTTGCCGTAAATGTTAATTCGGCCGTGTTGTAATCAATAATATAATCGTTTTCTTGCCCACGTTCCAACAATTTACCATCAATATAAACCCGCTCGGTACCCGATAAAACAATTATAAAAGGTTCATTTTCATCTCCATGTAAGCGATATGGCCCTTGGTTGTTTTCGGTACCTTGTATTATATTTCGCGAAAATTTACCTTTACTTACAGCACCACTTAACTGCGTTTTAAAGGTTACAATTTTATTGTTAATGGTATCGTTAAACGCATTACTAAAATAAGCACCTTGTGCACGCTTATAAAAATTCATAAAATAGCTTGTAGGTTTTTGTAACTGAAAATCGCCTACAATTAATTTGGTGCTTTTGGTTGATAGTTGCACAAATACTTTATCAAATTCCTGCAGCTGAGCCGTTGTACCATCTGCCTGAAAAGGAATGTTATCATCAGTAGCGGCCAACAGTAACTCAACCTCATTAGTTAACTTACCACTTACTTGCAAATTTAAGTTTGAGTTTACAACCACATCTTGGTTATTACCAAAACTAATTCCTCTGCTAATGCTTCCGTTTTTATTTAAGCCATCGCTAAAAAAATCATCACTCACCCTATCAGGATTACCAAAGGCAATGTTTATAGGGCTTTGCGGTATTGATAAATCTTGCAACAACATTAATGTTGATTTGTGATAAATAGGTTTTTCGAAATTATAAGGAAACGTTTTGTAAACTACAGTAAAAGTATCGTTGGTAATTTTTTTAAATACTAATGCTTTTAGTTTATAATTTATTTGGCAAGCCAATGTGTCAATTTTAAAAAGATGTACGCTTCCTGGAATTAAGCTAAGGGTATCTAAATAAATAGTATCGTTAGTAACAACAAATTGTTTTTTTTTATAGTTAGATTGTGCATTGATTGAAAAACCAAATCCAAACAAACAAAACACTATTACTAAAAACTTTTTTACCACAGTTTGTATAACGATTTATAAAGATAGAAATTGTATTTTTAAGCCATCAAAAAATAAATTACATGCGCATAATTACCTATAACGTTAATGGCATACGTGCCGCAATTTCAAAAGATTTTATTACTTGGTTAAAAACTGCAAACCCAGATGTGTTGTGTTTGCAAGAAATTAAAGCAAACCCCGAACAGGTTGATGTAAGTGAGTTTACTGCCTTAGGTTATGATTTTTATTGGTATCCTGCTCAAAAAAAAGGATACAGCGGCGTTGCCATTATTACAAAACTTAAACCCAAACATGTTGAATATGGTTGTGGCATTGAGGCTTACGATTTTGAAGGGCGCGTGTTACGTGCAGATTTTGAACATTGCTCAGTTATGAGTGTTTACCACCCAAGTGGAAGTAGTGGCGATGATAGGCAGGCATTTAAAATAAAGTGGCTAGCCGATTTTAAAAAATACATAGATGTGCTAAAAACAACCGTTCCAAATTTAGTTTTATGTGGCGATTATAACATTTGCCACAAAGCCATTGATATTCATAATCCAAAATCAAACGCACACACATCGGGGTTTTTGCCCGAAGAAAGAGAGTGGATGGAGGAGTTTATACAATCGGGATTTACGGATAGTTTTAGATATTTTAACCAAGAGCCCCATCAATACAGCTGGTGGAGTTACCGTGCTGGGGCACGGGCCAAAAATTTAGGCTGGCGAATAGATTATAATTTAACTGCTAATAGTTTAGATAAAAATTTAAAACGTTCGGTAATTTTACCCGAAGCAAAACATAGCGATCATTGCCCCGTTTTGTTAGAACTTGATTTTTAGTTAATTAGTCTAATTATTTTAGGATTTTTTGTATTAAAGTATATATTTGTAGTTATTAAAATTTACTTTCACTATAAGTATGAAAAAAATATTTATTTCTTTAACAGCAGTAACCATTATGCTTGGTTTTACTGCTTGTAACAACGATAAAAAAGATTCACATCAAGGTTCTGAAGCTAAAGGCGGCGTTTATTTAGGCGGTGTAATGCGTATGAATGAGGTTGAAGCCTTTAAAAGCCTTGATCCATTAGCAATAAATGATATTCCGGGTTGGCATGTTGGGGCTCAATTATTTGAAGGCTTGGTAAAATATAATCAAAATGATTTATCTACTAGCCCAGCAATAGCAAGCAGATGGGAGTTAAATGACTCTAAAACCGAATGGACGTTTCATTTACGTGCAAATGTAGTTTTTCATGCCGATGCAAGTATTGGCGGTAAAACACGTGCGGTTAATGCAAACGACGTAAAATATTGTTTTGAACGTTTATGCTCTTCATCAGCAAACAACACTCAATTTGATGTTACTTTTAAAGATAGAGTTATTGGCGCTAACGAAACCTTTGCCGCATCAAAAACAGGTAAATCTTTGCCAATATCAGGTGTAAAAGTTAAAGATGATTCTACACTTGTTATCTCTTTAGTATCGCCGATGGGTGGTTTTTTAAATATTTTATCAATGCCAGGCTGTTGGGTTTATCCTAAAGAAGCCGTTTTAAAATATGGTCAAGATTTACGTACACACCCAGTTGGTACTGGACCTTTTCAGTTAGAAACATTAAAAGAAGGCGAAGTATTAATTATGAAAAAAAACACCGATTATTATGGTGTTGATAAAGATGGGAATAAACTACCTTATTTAGATGGATTAAAATACACGTTTATTCGCGAGAAAAAAGCTGAGATTTTAGAATTTAAATCGGGTAACCTTGATATGGTTTATCGCTTGCCACCTGAAATTTTTCATGATATAATGGGAGATTTAGAACATGCAAAAGACCGTAAAACAGATTTTACTATATTAAATTCACCAGCATTTAATACAAATTTTATTGGGTTTAATTTAACAAGTCCTGTGTTTTCAAATAAAAATGTGCGTTTAGCTTTAAATTACGCCATTGATCGACGTAAAATTACTGATTTTACTTTACAAGGCGAGGGTACATCGGCCGATTATGGTATTGTGCCTTACGTACAAGCTTTTGAAAAAGAAGGTTACGACTACAAAAACATTAAAGGATATGTACTAGATGTGCCAAAGGCTAAAGAATATTTAAAACAAGCTGGCTTTGCAGATGGAAAAGGTTTTCCGAAAATTACTTTGCAAATAAATGGTGGCGGTGGTGATAGAAATATTTTAGTTGCAGAAGTAGTTCAAAAAATGTTGAAGGAAAACTTAAATATAGATGTTGATATTAACACTGTGCCGCTTGGCGAGCATATTGAGCAAGTAATGGGCGGTAAAACAGATATGTTTCGTTTTGCTTGGATTGCCGATTACCCAGATCCTGAAACTTTTTTAACCTTGTTTTATGGTAAACATGTGCCTACAAATCCATCAGAAAAATCGTTTATTAACTTTTTCCGTTTCAAAAACGCACAATTCGATTCATTATTTGCGGCATCATTTGTAGAGGTTGATAAAACAAAACGTTTTGCTTTATTATCGCGTGCCGAGCAAATTGTAATTAACGAAGCGCCTTTTATGCCTGTTTTTTACGACGAAAATTACCGTCTTGAGCAACTAAACGTCCGTAATTTTCCCGAAAACGCTATGAATTATATGGATTTAACATCTGTTTACATTATTCCAAAAGATAAAATGATTAAAAAATAAATTACACGTTTTTTCAATTAGATTAAAAAGCTCCTATTAACAAGTAGGAGTTTTTTTATGTTGATTTTAGTAAGTCACTAAATTAAAAACAGGAAGTAAATAGCAACTTTCATAATTTTCAATTTAGCCTTTAGTTAAAAAAAGCGTTGTATCTTTGTAACTCAAAAATTAAGTTTAAAAAAATAAAAAAATGGAAACTACCACCCAAATACCTTATATTATTTACATTGAGGCAACACCAAACCCATCATCAATGAAGTATGTTGCCAATAAAGTTTTAATTAACGAAAAAGGAGCAAGTGCTGAATATAAAAACATTTCAGAAACATTAACGGCACCAATAGCTAAACAGTTATTTCAGTTTCCATTTATTAAAACAGTTTTTATTGCAGCAAATTTTATTACAATTACAAAAACAGATGCTGTTAATTGGGATGATATAAGTTTAGAATTACGAATTTTTTTAACAGATTACTTAAATAATGGAAATTTAATTGTTACTGCGTTGCCACAACAAGAGGTTGCCGTTGACAATACATTTACCGAAAAAACAAGTATTAGCACACAGCACGTAGCAGCAACAAATGAGATTGAGGCTAAAATTATTGAAATACTAGATCAATACATTCGGCCAGCGGTAGAATCGGACGGAGGACTAATTACATTTAAAAATTTAATAAATGGAGTTGTTACCGTGCAAATGCGTGGCGCTTGCAGCGGATGCCCAAGTAGCACGTTAACTCTAAAGGCCGGCATTGAGGCTTTATTAAAACGACTACTGCCAAACGATGTAACGGAAGTGATTAGTGAGGCAATGTAAAAACCTGATTATTATAAAACACGAATTTGGTAAAAACACATAAAACTATTATTTGACAAGCAATGTTTTTAAAATTGCGTCATCAATAATAAAGGTTTTCACAATTTCCGAAGTTTGTTTTAAAATATCAATTTCTATTGATGAATTAAAACCAAGTAACTTTGCCGCTTGTTGGTTTGCCCAGTGCTCAGTTACATCTTCTGTTTTATAAATTGAGGTTGATAATGCTTTAAATTTTAAGCCATCATCTTTTAAAACACCTAACTCATTTATTATCCAACTTAAAGCAAAAAAAGAATTGCTATCGTACTCTACAAATGCAACCTTTACTGGCTTTTTAGGTAGCTTATTAAATGGCGAATTGATTACATTTTTAGTGAAATATTTTTTTAACCCAGTTGGATGTTTTACTGATGCTTTAACTTGTATTAACCCATTTAATGCTTGAGCATAAATACTAAGCCAACGCAATTTTCGACGCAACTCGTGCACGTGCTCTTCAAGCATTGTAAAATTAAAATCAATTTTATCTAAAAAAGTAATAATACTAGCAATCTCTTCATCTAGTGCAATTTTTAATTCGGTAATATATTCTTTATTATATTCTATTGTAAATTCGGATATGGCATTAGCAAAAGTGTTTAGTTTGCCATTAAGCCAATGTTTTTCAATTAATCGTTTGTTTAATTTTTTTACAAGTTTATCTGCTTTTAATTTATAGCTATTTAAAATTATTGGCGATATTTTTTTGTTTGTGCTAAATTCTTTTAATAGCCAATTGTAATAATCAATTTCGCCAAATGTATCTTCTAGTGTTTTAAAACGTTTATGCCATTTGCTAAATAGTTTTTCATCAAAAGCATTGTTGTGTAAACGTGTTAAAGCTTCAAGCATAAACAAAGGAGTGCGAGCATTATTGTTACTTAGCCATAGGGCTGCATTTTTTTGTTGAGATGCTTTATTTAATAGCTCCTGTAACGATGCGCAGTTAATTAAAAACGGATTAAACGTGTTGGTTGTTGCCATGTGTTATTTTAAATTTTAATTCCTACAATGCAAATATCATCTACTTGCTCAAGATTACCTTTCCAAATTTCAATTTCTTTATTTAAGCGTTGTTTAATTAACTCTAAAGGAAGGTTACAGTTTTCTAAAATTGTTTTTTCTAAGGCGCGGTATTTAATTTTTTTACCTTGTGCGCCACCAAACTGATCGGCGTAACCATCAGTTAAAGTAATAATTATATCTTTTTTTTGCAGCTTAATTTGTTGTTGAACAAATGGTTCGTTAACATAATGGCCAGCGCCAACTGGCATTTTATTGGTGGTTGATGTAATTAATTTACCATCTCTAATAATATAAAACGAGTTATTTGCATTGCAATAAGTTAACTCTAAGGTTTTATTATTAATGCTTAGTAACGTACAATCCATTCCATCTTTCGATTCAATGGTGCTTTCTTCGGGGTTTAAAATCTTAACAATATCTTTTCGTAACTGATTTAATATAACGGCCGGCTGAGCAACTTTACGCTCAACAACAATTTCGTTTAACAAATTAATGCCCAACATGCTCATCATAGCTCCCGGCACACCGTGGCCAGTGCAATCGGCGGTAACAACCACAAACTCTTCTCTATTATCGTAGGCCCAATAAAAATCGCCGCTTACAATATCTTTTGGTTTAAATAAAATAAAATAATCGGAAGTATATTTTTTAAAATAATTTTCGCTGGTTAAAATATTTTGTTGTATACGTTGTGCATAGTTTATGCTATCTGTAATTTCTTTATTTTTTAATTCAACCAACTCTTTTTGTTTATTAATTTCGAGGTTATAGGCCTCTAAATTTTTATTTGCTTTGTGTTTTATTTTATTATTACGATATAAAATTAGCAACATAAACCCTAAGCCTATTATGCCAATTAAGGCAGCGTATAAATAAACTTTCTTTTTTTGATTTTCGGCATCATTATGCTTTTGTTTTTCACTTAACAATTCAATCTCTGTTTGTTTTTTTTCGTTTTCATATTTAGCTTCAGCATTTCGCATTTGCGATACGCTTTCGTTATTTAAACTACTATCTTTATACATGTTGTAATCTTTATAATACTTTAAACTACCCTTAAAATCGTTTATTTCTTCTAAATATTGACTCAAGTATAAATTTGAATTTTCGAGCGCGGGTATATCGCCAGTTACTTTTGCTGTTTTAATAGCATCATGCAATGCATTTATTGCGCCTGGCAAATCTTTTTTTAAATAATAAGAACTACTTATTTGCAAATAGGCGTGAGCCAATGTATATGTATCGCCAATTTCTTTTGCCAAGCTTGCACCTTGTAATGCGGCATTTAAACTTTTATCAGCTTCGTTGTTTTCGTAATAAATATCTGATAGCATTAAGTAATTGTAAACTAATTTATCTTTTACATTGTGTTTTAAATTATAACTTAAACAAGGGTTCATATAAAAAATAGCGCTATCGGGTTGTTTAAGTGCGCTATAAATACTTGCTAAATTACTCGCTGCCACATTACTTGCATTAATTGAATTGGTAATTTTAGAATACTTTAAACACAACAAATAATACATTTTAGCTTTTTGCGATTCGTTTTGCTTAGAGTATAAGTTACCCAACGAGTTATATAAAAACCCGTACGATTTAGTTTGATTTAATTTTTTAGTGTACTGTAAACCCAGCAAATACATGTCAAGTGCTTTAGCTCGTTCGGCCTTATCATCATAAATAGCCCCAAGTGTATTGTAAATTTTCGGATAAAGTTCTTCGCAGTTTAATTGCTTAGCCAATGCCATGCTTTTGTTTGCGTAATCTAAGCCTGCTTGCAAATTTTTGTAGCTAATATCCCAAGCTATTCTGTTAAGTAAAATTACTTTATTAGTATCTTCTTTAAGTGTTGGCAGTATTTTTAAACACGAATCTATATTAATAAACTGTGCATTTACGTTAAGTTTTAAAAGTAAAAAAAACAATAAAATAAAACGTAATCTCATGTTTTAAACTTATGTAAAAAAATCAACTTTTCAAAGTTACATTAAAGTTGTTGTAACTGATGGTTAGTTAGTTTGCCATTAATCCACTCGCCGTCTAATGTGGCATTATATTTTTTGTAAAATTCAATGGCGTTTGTGTTCCAATCTAAAACTTGCCATTCCATTCGGCGCACGTTTGTTTGTTTTGCTACATCAATAATTTTCGCAAACAATAATCGGCCAACGCCTTTGCTACGGTAACTTTCTGTTACTACAATGTCTTCTAAAAACAAACATTTGCCTTTCCAAGTGCTGTATTTATTGTAATACAATGCAATGCCAACAATAGTGCTGGCATCTGTAGCTACAAAAAAATCGAATAATTTATCGTTGCCAAAGCCCCAGTTTTTCATTTCATCAAGTGTAACTTCAACTTCGTTTGGCGCCAATTCAAAAGCAGCTAATTCTTTTATTAAGGCAAGCACTTGTGGCAAATCAGTTTCTATTCCTTTTTTAATTTCTATATTCATTATGAGTAATGTTGTTTTAAAATAATTTTTTGAATGGTTCGTTTTATTATTAGTTCTGTAATAATTACATTAAAATTTAATGATTGTATTTTAGCTACTTCTTGTTGTATTTTATGTTCAGAAACATCAATACGATATAACAAATTACTTATGGCTGTTGGCTCAAATTTTTCAATGTTTAAAATCGAATTTAAAACAGCATCAACAATATCATTTAAATTGTTTGTTGTAATAATTGGCGCATATTCTTCAAGCCCAGCTAAATTAAAATCGTTTTGTAGTTGAATTTTAAATTTATCAAACATATTGTTTTGTTGTAAGCTATGTAATACATCATCCATTATTTTTTAAAAAGTAACCGCTCAACTGGCATTTTATTTATAATATGCGATTGCACAATTTCACTTACATCGTTTAATTGCACACCAACATAAAAAATTCCTTCGGGGTAAATGGCAATGGTAGGCCCAAAAGTACAAATGCCCAAACATCCACTTTTGTTAGCGCGCATTTTTAACGAAACATTTAATTTTTTTAATTGTTTTTTAAATTCCGACACCAACGCTAAACCGTGTGCATCGCCACAACTTAACACATCGGAGTTAATGCGCTCGTTGTTACAAACCAAAACATGTACATCATAAACTAAAGGAATCATAATTGCATTTTATTTACAGTAAAATTACTGTTATTTTTATGAATAATTTTATTTCAAAAAAACAACATGGCAATTATTTTAATTAGTGGCGGTACAGGTTTAGTTGGCAAAGCATTATCAAGTAAGTTAATTAATGATGGGCATCAGGTTAGGGTTTTAACACGAGTGCAAAAACCATCGGTAACTAATTTAACTTACTTTGTTTGGGATGTAAATACAGGATATATTGATGAAGCTGCGTTTGAAAATATAGATCATTTAGTACATTTAGCAGGCGAAGGAGTTGCGGATAAACGTTGGACTGAGTTACGTAAGGCAGAAATAATTGATTCGCGCGTTAAAAGTTTTGAATTATTAGAACGCGTTATTATACAAAAAAACATAAAATTAAAATCGTTTGTAGGTGCAAGTGCTATTGGATTTTATGGTTTAAACTCAACAACTCAACCGTTTGTTGAAACAGATGCATGTGGCAATGATTTTTTAAGCGAAGTGTGTGTTAAATGGGAAAACGCCTATACAAACGCAGAACAATATTGTAATAACAAAACAATAATTAGAATAGGTATTGTGTTAGCAAAAAACGGTGGTGCTTTAAAAAAAATGTTGCCAGTTTTTAAATTAGGTTTAGGCTCGCCAATTAGCAATGGCAAACAAAGTATGCCTTGGGTACATATTGATGATTTAGTTGCCATCTTTAACGAAGCATTATTTAATACTAATTACAGCGGTATTTATAATGCAGTTTGTACCGAGCAAATAAATAACCAACAATTTAGTAAAGCCTTAGCTGCCACTTTAAACAAACCTTTTTTTGCACCTAATGTGCCTGCATTTATTTTAAAATTACTACTTGGCAAAATGGCTGTTATTGTATTAGGTGGATCAAAAATAAATAATCAAAAAATAATAAATGCTGGCTTTAAATTTAAATTTGTAACAATTGAACAAGCTTTACAAAGCTTACCAATTAAGTAAAATTTGTTTTAATTATTACACAATAAATTCATAATATTTTTGTTATATTAGCCTTATAAAACAAAAATATTATGTGTGGAATTGTTGCTTACATAGGAGGTCGTGAGGCTTACCCAATTTTAATTAAGGGCTTACAACGTTTAGAATACAGGGGTTACGATAGTGCAGGTGTCGCACTGTTAACCAATAATGGCGCTTTAAACGTGTATAAGAAAAAAGGAAAGGTTTCTGATTTATTAGAACATACGGTTGGCAAAGATTTATCGGGAACTATGGGAATTGGCCACACCCGTTGGGCAACCCATGGCGAGCCTAATGATGTGAACTCTCACCCACACTACTCGCAAACAAAAGATTTAGTAATTATACATAACGGTATAATAGAAAATTACGCATCGTTAAAAGAAGGTTTACAAAAACGAGGGCATGTGTTTTTATCACAAACAGATACCGAAGTATTAATTCATTTAATTGAAGATATTCGTCAACACGAAAACATGAAACTTGGTTATGCGCTTATGCATGCCTTAAAGCAAGTTATTGGCGCTTACGCTATTGTGGTAATGGATAAAAACGATCCAAACACATTGTTTGCAGCAAAAAAAGGAAGCCCTATGGTTATTGGTGTTGGTAACGATGAGTTTTTTATTGCATCAGATGCATCACCAATTATTGAGTATACAAAAAATGTAGTTTATATTGAAGATGAACATGTAGCAATTATTCGCCGAGGCGAAGAATTGAAAATACGTACCATTCGCGATAAAGAAGTAACGCCATACGTTCAGGAATTAGAAATGGAATTAGAGGCTATTGAAAAAGGTGGCTACGATCATTTTATGATGAAAGAAATTTATGAGCAGCCTCGTTCTATTTTTGATAGCATGCGTGGGCGTTTACACTCAGGAACTGGACATTTAAAAATGGGGGGCATTGATGAGCACGAAGCTAAATTTAAAAACGCAAAACGTATTTTAATTATTGCTTGTGGTACATCTTGGCACGCAGGGATGGTTGCCGAGTATTTATTTGAAGAGTACGCGCGTTTACCTGTTGAGGTTGAATACGCATCTGAATTTAGATACCGTAACCCTGTAATTTATCAAGACGATATTGTTATTGCTATTTCACAAAGTGGAGAAACTGCCGATACACTAGCTGCAATTGAATTAGCAAAAGCAAAAGGTGCATTAATTTATGGAGTTTGTAATGTTGTTGGCTCATCAATTGCACGAGCAACACACGCTGGTTCATACACACATGCAGGTCCCGAAATTGGTGTTGCATCAACAAAAGCATTTACGGCACAAGTTACAGTGTTAACATTAATGGCATTACAAGTAGCCAAAATTAGAGGCACAATTGGCGAAAGTCGTTTTCGTCAGTTACAATATGAAATGGAAGCTATACCATCCAAAATTGAAGAAGCACTTAAATCAAATGATTTAATAAAACACATTGCCGCACAATATAAAGATGTATCAAACGCATTGTATTTAGGGCGAGGTTATACTTTTCCGGTGGCATTAGAAGGCGCTTTAAAATTAAAAGAAATATCGTACATACACGCAGAAGGTTACCCAGCAGCCGAAATGAAACACGGGCCAATTGCATTAATTGATGAAGAAATGCCTGTTTTTGTAATTGCTACCAAAGGCGCTAATTACGAAAAGGTGGTTAGTAACATACAAGAAGTTAAAGCTCGTAAAGGAAAAATAATTGCAGTTGTAACAGCTGGCGATAAAGATGTGAAAGGCATGGCCGATCATGTTATTGAAATTCCAGAAACCGACGAATCGTTAGTGCCATTAGTTTCGGTAGTACCATTGCAATTATTATCGTATCATATAGCTGTAATGCGAGGCTGTAATGTAGATCAACCTCGCAATCTTGCTAAAAGTGTTACGGTTGAATAAATTTATTAAATTTTAAAAAGTGTTAAATATTTTTTCAATAAAAAATTAAATAAAAAATGGTAGGAATTATTATGGGAAGTGCCAGCGACCTAAACATTATGAATGAGGCTGCCGAATTTTTAAAGAAATTAAACATTCCACATCAAGTAACAATTGTATCGGCGCACCGCACGCCCGAGCGTATGTTTGAGTATGCTAAAAACGCACACTTAAACGGATTAAAAGTTATTATTGCAGGCGCTGGTGGCGCAGCCCATTTGCCAGGTATGGTTGCATCATTAACAGTATTGCCTGTTATTGGTGTTCCAGTAAAATCAAGCAATTCTATTGATGGCTGGGATTCGTTGTTGTCAATTGTACAAATGCCTAATGGTGTGCCAGTTGCAACGGTTGCAATTAATGCAGCGCAAAACGCAGGTATTTTAGCAGCTCAAATATTAGGCACCAGCGATAAAGCAATTTTTGAGAAGTTAGTTTTGTTTAAAGATGAATTAAAAAACAAAGTAATGCAAAGCGTTGCCGATTTAAAATAACAAATCATTTTTTTTGCACAACCATAAGGCCATCTCTTATGGGTAACAATATGTTTTCAACTCTAGTGTCATTTTGTATAAATTCATTAAATTGATATAGCGCTAACGTTTCTTTATCCATAGCCTGTTGAGGCATAGTAATTTTACCGCTCCACAACACATTATCGGCAATTAACAAACCGCCTTTAACTAAATTATTAATTACTAAATTATAATAGGTTAAATAATTTTTTTTGTCGGCATCAATAAAAACAATGTCTATTGGCTGTGTAATAGTTGGTATGTATAATTTTGCATCGGCTACAACTAATTCAATTTTATTTTTAAATGCAGTGTTTTTAATAAATGATGCTGCAAATGCCGATGTTTCTTCATTAACATCAACACTAATTAGTTTTCCGTTTTGGGTTAATCCTTCGGCCAAACATAATGCCGAGTAGCCCGTGTAGGTTCCAATTTCTAAAATTAAATTTGGTTTATATAGTTTAGATAATAAACTTAAAAACCTGCCTTGCAAATGCCCACTTAACATACGAGGCGATACAATTTTTATATGTGTTTGGCGGTTTAGTTTAGCCAGCGTATCACTTTCGGGCGATGTGTTTGTTTCGCAATAGTTGCTTAGCTCTTTTGTTATGAATTCCATTTTTTAAGTATAACTGTGTTCGATGTTTTAATACACTTATAAATCAAAAGTTAATTGTTTAGGTAATAATTGAAACGTCATTCGGTGTAAGGGCGTTGTACCATAATCGCGAATAGCTTGCCTATGTTTTTTTGTTGGGTAAGCCATGTTTTGTTCCCAAAAGTAGTGCGGATATTTAATAGCCGCATCTTTCATAAAATCATCTCTATATGTTTTTGCTAAAATACTTGCTGCTGCAATGCTTAAAAATTTAGCGTCGCCCTTAACAATGCAATGGTGTGGTATATTTTTATATGGCGTAAAGCGATTGCCATCTATTAATAATTGCTCTGGCTTTATTGTTAATTTATCAACGGCTCGGTGCATTGCTAAAAACGATGCTTTTAAAATATTTATTTCATCAATCTCAATATTATCAACAATACCCACTGCCCAACTAATTGCACTTGCTTCAATTTCGGGTCGTAATTCATATCGCATTTTATCAGTTAATTTTTTACTATCATTTAACCATTTATTACGGTATGTTTTTGGTAAAATTACCGATGCCGCATAAACAGGCCCAGCTAAACAACCTCGCCCTGCTTCATCACAGCCAGCCTCTATTAATGTTTTATGTAAATAGGGTTTTAGCATTTTTTAAAGCATTTAGCTATGTATTATATTTTTTCTAAACACGCTTTAATTGCATCAAAGTTTGGTAAATCAGTCAATTTTTCACACTCTTCGGCATATTGTATTATTCCGTTTTTATCAATTACAAAAGCAGTACGTTTAGATACGCCTTTCATTCCAAATGCAAAATCTTCTAAATAGGAGTCGTAATCTTTCGTTGTGTTTTTATTAAAATCAGATAATAAATCAAAATTATAAGCCTGCTCTTTTTTATAAGCACCAAGTGTAAATAACGAATCAACCGAAATGCCAACAACCTCTGTATTTAATGTCGAATAAATATTATATGTATCGCGAATGGTACACAATTCGGTAGTGCAAGTGCCTGTAAATGCTTGAGGAAAAAACAAAATCACTAAATTTTTTCCTTTAAAATCGGTTAAACAAATTTCTTTTTTTTCGGTATTAAATAATTTAAAATCTGGGGAGGGTTGTCCTACTTTTAATGTCATGTTTTTTGTTATTAATTAATAGTTAAAGTTTGTAAAGTTTAAAGCTTTTAAACAAAGTAAATCATAATTTTGCTTAAAAATTAATTAACCTTTAAAAAAATATAACAATGGCATTAGTAGGAAAAAAAGCACCTTTATTTAAGGCAGCGGCAGTAATTAATGGCGAAGAAATTATCGAAGATTTTTCGTTAGAACAATTTATTGGAAAAAAATATGTAGTGTTCTTTTTTTACCCAAAAGATTTTACATTTGTTTGTCCAACAGAATTACACGCGTTTCAAGAAAAACTAGAAGATTTTAAAACACGTGGTTGCGAAGTAGTAGCCTGTAGTACAGATACCGAGCAAAGCCATTGGGGTTGGTTGCAAGTTGATAAAAACAAAGGCGGCATTAAAGGTGTAACATACCCTATGGTTGCCGATACAACCAAAACCATATCGTTAAACTACGACACTTTGTTTGGCGATTACGATGTTGATGCCAATGGCGATTTAATTGCAACAGGCCCAATGATTGCATACCGTGGGTTATTTTTAATTGATTTAAAGGGCGTTGTTCGCCACCAATTAATTAACGATTTGCCATTAGGACGTAATGTTGATGAAGCTATACGTGTACTTGATGCATTACAGTTTAATGAAGAAAAAGGCGAAGTGTGCCCTGCAAATTGGAGTAAAGGTAAAGATGGTAT
>JAYSUQ010000281.1:0-2826 GCA_043718985.1 Bacteroidota bacterium
TAATGAAAAAAGTAATACCTGAAGCGCCACACGATGTGTTATTGGTATTAGATGCCAGTACTGGCCAAAATGCAATTGAACAATGCAAGCAATTTACAGCAGCAACAGACGTAACCTCACTAGCATTAACAAAATTAGATGGAACTGCTAAAGGTGGTGTTGTTATTGGCATATCTGATGAGTTTAAAATACCTGTAAAATATATTGGCGTTGGCGAAAAAATAGACGATTTACAAGTGTTTAATCGTACCGAATTTGTTGATAGTTTATTTAGTGTAAACTAAACTATCATCTAAGCAACTTCGAAATTTAATTTTAGTAAATTAATCTTTACTAATTAACAAACTATCGACAAATACAACACCTTAAAAGAAAATTACTTACCTTCATTGCATAAAATTTATTACCATGAAAAAAACTTTATTTTTAATTTTAACAATTTTAGTTGCTAAATTAATTACCGCACAACCAATTTTGCCTCACGATAGTTTTAAATTAGTAAACAATTTTACAATAGTTGGCACCAATATAAATAAAGTTGGAGTTATTAAAGTTGGCTCAGAAATTATATTGTACGGTGATAGTTCATCTTTTAACAATCCAAGTTACGAACAATTTATTTTAAAATACAAACCAGCAAGTAATAGCTTTAGTGCTTTAAATTATACTAAAGCTGTAAATCACAATAATATTAGAAGTGCGGTATCGTATAAAGGTATTGCAACTAATAATTATGGTGTTTTTGGTTGTATGCAAGATGAAGTTATTCAATACCCTGTAATATATACATATTATCAACAATCAAATACAACCAGGGTAGATTCGATAAATATTGGTGTTAAAGGAGATCATTTAGGAATTGCAAGTATTGCTATGTTTAGCCCCTTATCTAATAATGATACCGTTAGATTTTTTGAAAATTATGCTGGTTTTAATACCGTTTTTAAAAAGAAAATTACAGATAATGTTATTTCGTTAGATTATAATTTAATACCAATAGATGTATTAAACGAAAGCATTGTTTATAATAATAAACTATATGTATCGGGCCAAAATACAGGAACCTATGCGGCATTAAAAGAAAGTGCCGATGCCTTAACATTTACCGATGCAATAGGATTTAATGCGAATACCTTATCTGGACAAATTACAAAAATGACTACATTTAATGGTAGTTTATATTATGTATTTTCAAATCCAAATTCGCCAGGGTTTAGTATTTATAGTTATGATGGTTTAACTACACCCACAGTTATTTATACCGATACTAATGACGATTTCGTGAGTTTTGAAACTCATAACAATAAATTATGGTTTTCGGTAAGTACACCTTTTCCAAATACGTTTGCTAAAATTTATTATTTAAATGGCAACAACGTTATATTATCAAAAGAATTTAATGAAGTAAATGTTTCGCTTAATTCGGTAGTTAATGCCGATAAGTTTTCGTTACTATCTGTTAATGATAGTTTATATTTTATAGGAAATTATGGTACTGCGCAGTTAGCAAAGAGTTTTAATACAAGTAATACAAACTTTAAAAAAGCAAATACAAGTCAAAACTATCTTAATGTATTTAAGTTACTGCCGCCAATAGCAAATTACTCTTATCCAAATAACGAATTATGTTTAAATATTAATTATACGTTTACCGATAATTCTCAAAACACCGATTCGGCACAATGGTTTGTTGATGGGACTTTAACTAATACAACCTTTTTATCTGTTGGAACTACAGTCCTTACTTTTACTACAGGTGGTACACATGTAATTAGTATGATCGCATTTGGTGGCACATTAACCGATACGGTTGCTTATAACTTTAATGTTGCCGATTTTAGCGCCTCAACTAATGTAAGTACTAACATTGATTGCTTTGGAGCAAATAATGGCTCGTATAGTTTAACTACTATTGGCGGCTTGGCGCCTTATACCTACACATGGTCTACTGGTGCAACAAACACTGGCACAAGCTCTGCAATTACTAACTTAGGTGCTGGGCAGTATTATTGTACAGCAACAGATGTGCACGGTTGTAGCATACCCATAAATACAGTTACAATTACCGAACCACCAGCTATTATCATCACAATTACACCATCAGTAACTCAAACCTTAACTTGCGTTAACCAAACAGCAACACTTCAGGCAACTGCAAGCGGTGGTAGTGGTACTATTGTAGCTTATTCGTGGGCTAACACAACAGGCGTTGTAAATAGTACACCAACTACCATTATTTCGGTAGCCGATGATTATACATTAACTGTAACTGATGCTAATGGTTGTAAGGCAACAAATACAATAGCTGTAGTAGCTAACACCGTTGCACCTACGTTTACAATTTCATCAAACGATGTTAAATGTTTTGGGCAAAATAACGGCGATGCTAAAGCAAATTTAATAGCCACTACATCTGTTTATACATATAGTTGGAGTAATAGTTTAACAAATGATTTTATTAATAACTTAATACCTGCTAGTTATACTTGTACAGTAACTGATGCAGTTAATAGTTGCAGTACTTCACAAACAGTTTTAATTAATGAACCCACGGTACTATCAGCGGTAGCTAATCAAACAAATTTAACGTGCTACAATGGTAGCAATGGTATTGCCGAGGTTGTTGCAAGCGGTGGATTGGGTAGCTACACTTATTTTTGGACAAATAGTACAACAAATCCAATTGCAAATAATTTAAGTGTTGGTTCTTACACGTGTACAATAAAAGATGCAAATTTTTGCGCAATAGATAAAACAATTACAATACTAAATGGCTATCAAATTTTAATGGGAGTTTCAGCATCGGGTAGTTTTTGCGAAAATGCT